>JAJFLL010000312.1 GCA_021772695.1 Deltaproteobacteria bacterium | reverse complement strand
CTTGTTCCGACCATTTAGCAGCCATGCTGGCGGCTGCCCAAAAATATAAAATAGATCTTCCCGACAAACAGCTCTGTTGTGCTCCCATTTCGTCTACAGAGGCCAAGGCTTACCTGGGAGCCATGGCCGCCGCGGCAAATTTTGCCTTCGCCAATCGTCAGTATATTACCCACTTGGTTCGAAAATCCTTCGAGGAAATTTTTCGAGATAGTTACGAGGCCATGGGGATTCGTCTGGTCTATGATGTCTGTCATAATATTGCGAAGTTTGAAGAACACCAGGTCAGAGGGCACTCCAAAAGGCTTTTGGTGCATCGCAAGGGCGCCACTCGTTCCCTGCCGCCAAAAAATTCCCTGGTGCCCGCCCATTACCGGCAGGTGGGGCAGCCGGTGTTGATTCCCGGAGACATGGGACGATACTCCTATGTGCTTATCGGTACCGATACGGCCGCCGCTCGCACCTTCGGTTCGACTTGTCATGGCGCCGGTCGTCGCATGAGTCGAAATCAGGCTAAAAAAAGTACCCGTGGCCGAAATGTAGAACAGGAACTGATGGAACAAGGCATTTATGTCAGAGGGGCCTCTCGCGCCACCGTGAATGAAGAAGTTCCCTGGGCCTATAAAGATGTGGCCGATGTGGTTGCTGCCGTAGAAGGCGCCGGCTTGAGTCGGAAGGTGGTGAAATTAAAACCTTTGGGGGTGATCAAGGGGTGATTTTTCTATTCGGCAAAGACCTAATCCTATAGGTGCGCAAATGCGCCTCAATAGATACTTTTGGTGGCAAAAACACCGCACTATAACCGTGGGTCCCATTCACGCCCTTGGCATTTTGAGAGGAGGACAACATCTTTTTCGGAGCTTCGATAAGTTCTTCCTTTCGGGGTGGAGTTTCTCATTAGGGGTTTTGCGGTGACGCCATTGTTTTTCCCATCTGTTTCGATTTGACTTCCTCTGGCGGAAGGGTTCGCCCTATATGAGGGCACGAAGGAGGCCGGCCGGGTGGATCCCCATCCCGCAGTGGGCCCCCTGATCCCGGAAGACCTTTCCCAGCTAGAGGATTCCTCCCACGCCCTTTATTATCTATTGCACCATGAGAAGGGTTATTGTGCCTATTCGGTTTCCTTGGATTCCCAAAAGGCCTCCCTATCGGTTCGGGGACGGGTCACCTACACACCCCGATATACCTATCAAAATATTTGGGAGTATTTGGCCTGCCATCGGGAAGAAAAGCAGGAACTCTATGCCTATTACGATCCCGAACCGGATAAAATCTTCCTCATGCCCCGAACCTTGGGGATGATTCTTAGGGGCGAATATCCGGCCGCGGCGGGAGTTCTTCACCATGAAAATACTCACCGGATCCATTTTCAGAATGGTTTGGTCTCTCCCTCTCAAACTATGCTTTATTACTCCGTGGAATCCTTCCTCACCCGGATGGCTCAAAACAGCACTCTGGAAAGTCTCTTGGTTTTTCTGGGAGGGGATTTAATCCGGACCCTGTTGCATTGTAATGTCTCCCCCATGATCTTCGAGGAAGAGGCCGCGGCCTTTTCTCAGGACATCCTCTATACCTATCGCCACCCCGAAATTGAAGCCATCTTCCCCTACCGTCAAGAAAGTCAGGAATTTTTGGATTATTCCCTCCAATCGCTCCGACACTATTTTCTTCCCCAAATCTTCTTTCTTTCCCAACAGTATTTAGAGGCCTCCTATCATTTGAATCCCTAAGCCTTTCATGGGACGGAGCTCACCTGGGTCGCGGGGTTGAGATGGACTCACCCTTACTAAAATACCAAAGCCAGGCGATCCAAAAAAATTGCAGGGGGACACGGAACCATAAATAACTGGGCCCCTTAACGTGCCCCCCCAAGCCGACCCGCGCCACCGCGGCGTAGATATTGGCCGGTAGCAAGGCAAGTAATAATAGAATCAAGACCCAACTGGTTATTCGCGCCGTTCGCTGGAAAAATAAACCCAGTGCCGCTACCATTTCAAAGACCCCCGAGGCGTAAACTATAAGTTCCGGATGGGGCAATTGGGGCGGGACCATTTCAACCATAGCCTCGGTCAGGTAGAAATGGGAACTCCCCGTGAATAAAAATAGGGCCGCCATGGAAAAACGACCGCAGGTACGAAAACTTAAGGCCCTCAGCTTGAAGATTTTCTCCAGCAAAAGGAGCAAAACAAAGACCCCGATTTGCAAAAATAAAACGACCATAAATTCGTTCCTACCTTTAAATTATGGGAAAAGAGCCTGCCTGGGTCAAATAAAGAATTTATGATGACGGAGCCACTACTTGTTTTTCATCAACTCCAGAACTGGAATGATTTTGCCTTCGCTGGATTAAATAATTTTCTCCAAACTAAGATTCGTTTCTCCTCCACCGTTTCTTTTATCTCCAATTTTACTTTTTCCACCATCCAACTCGTTCTCTGCCAGCAAAATATTCCCTTGGCCTATTAAAATGTGGCCGATGTGGTGCCTGCAGTAGAAGGCGCCGGCTTGAGTCGGAAGGTGGTGAAACTAAAACCCTTGGGGGTGATCAAGGGGTGATTTCTCCATTGGAGTTATGAGGTCAGGTAGCAGGAGCATCAACCGATATGGGAGATTTATCTAATACCCGCTTTTTTTCTAAGCGTGCCATGAGACTGTAAGCACACGGCACGACGAAGAGGGTCAATACGGTAGAAACCATTACCCCGCCTAATATCACCACCGCCATGGGGATTCGGGTTTCGGCTCCCGGTCCCAGGGCCAGGGCAGGGGGTAGCGCCGCGGCCATGGTGGCAAAGCTGGTCATCATGATGGGCCTGAGTCTTTGGGGGCAAGCGGTCAATAAGGCTTCATACAAAGGTAAGCCTTCTTCACGTCTCTGATTGGCAAAGTCCACCAACATAATGGAGTTCTTTTTAACGATTCCCATCAATAAAATTAAACCGATGAGACTGTAAATATTGATGGAGAGATTGCTGACCTTGAGGGCGATTAAGGCTCCTGAGACCGAAAAGGGCATGGCCAATAAGACGACGAAGGGATGAATGAAGCTATTGTATTGGGTTCCTAAAACCATGTAGGCGATGATAATTCCCAAAAATAGTACGAAGAGCAGGCTTTGGAAGGATTCCGTGAAAGTCTGCGCGGATCCACTGAACACGATTCGATATCCCGCCGGTAACACTTCACCTGCCAACTCTTGAGCCTTTGTGAGTGCCTCGGCTTGAGATTCACCCGGCGCCACATTAGCAAATATACCGACGGCTCGTTCCCGATCCCGCCGGGTTATACTTTTCAACGTGACACGTTGTTTGATTTCTACCAATTGATCTAGTGGAATCAATTCTCCTTCATCATTACGCACATAGAGTTTACTGATATCTTGAGCGGTTTTTCGACCTTCTTCTTCTAAGCGAAGGCGAATGTCATTGCGACGTCCCTTATCGGTAAACTTGCCTACATCTAGTCCCCCCATCATAGCCTGAATCGTACGACCAATGGATTGAACATCAACTCCACGATGGGCCGCAGCCTCCCTTAAGGGATAGACTTGTATTTCGGGTTGCCCAAACTCGTAGTCTGTATCTACGTCGGTGAAAACTGGGTTTTGTTTCATCTTCTCAAGTAATTCGTTGGAAAACCCCACTAACTTTTCCCAATCAGGCCCCCGCACGGTAAACTCTACGGGAAATCCCCGTTGGGCTGTGAAGCCCCGTGTAGACAAATCTTGTAACACCGCCCTGAAGTCGGGGATCTTATTGAGTTGTGCGCCTAAGCGGGCCATAACCTGGGCTTGCGTAGCACGTTTTCCCGTTTCGGGATCAATGGGCCGCTCACGAGGATCCTTTAGAGTAATAAATATAACCCCACGATTGGCTTCTTGGCCGCCAAAACCACCAACTGCGACAAAATACCTAATAACCTCTGGTGTTTCACCGACTATGGCTTCAGCTTGTTGAATTTTTTTATCGGTAAAGGGAAGGGCGGAACCGATAGGGGTTTGTACTCGAACGAAAATAGAGCTCATATCTTGAGCTGGTACAAATTCTTTTCTCAAATCTTTGATGAGAAATAAAGAGGCCGCAAAAAAGAGAAATGATATGATGATGACTCCCCAGCGAAATTTCAAACATCCCTTTAATAATACCTGATAAAATTTTCGTAATTGCTCAAACAAATTGTGGATCATGCGCGCAAAGGCACCGTCGCTATGGGTATTGCGAATAAAGCGGCTAGCCCTCATGGGAGTGAGGGTGAGAGCTTCTAATAAAGAAAGAGCAACGGCAATAGAAAGGGTAATGCCGAATTGAAAAAAGAATTTCCCAATCACGCCCTCCATAAAAACTACCGGAATAAAGATGGCAATTAAGGCTAGTGTTGCAGCGACGGCAGCGGAAGTGATTTCCCTGGCCCCATCCCGCGCGGCATCTAGCGGAGGTTTTCCCATTTCACGATGCCGCATGATATTTTCCAGAACCATGATGGCATCATCGACCACGATCCCCACCACCAAAATAAGGGCCAACATGGTGAAGGTATTCAGGGTAAAACCCATGAAGTACAAAAAGATAAAGGACCCCATTATGGATGTTGGGATGGCAAGAAGGATATTAAACGTCGAACCCCATGAGGCCAAAAAGAGAAAACATACCACAGCGGTTAATAACGCTGAAAGCAGGAGGGTGAACTTCATTTCATCTACGGTTTCTTCGATGAATTTTGTGGCGTCGAAGTTGACTTGAAGGTTGTAGCCTTCCGGTAGGGTCGTTTGTAACTTTTTAATTTCAGCCCGAATACCTTGAGCCACTTTAACAGCGTTGGATCCCCGTTGTTTTTTAATGCCCAACCCTAAAGATGTTTTTCCGTTAGTCCGGCTGATTCGGCGAATATCGTCTAAACCTTGTTCTACCCGTGCAACGTCGCCAATATAAATGGGACGGTAAATCGGACGTCCCCCGCGTTCCCGAATTTGAATCTTTTCAAAATCAGACGGTTGTTTTGCCTCTCCAAAGGAGCGGATGTTGAGTTCTTTTTCAGGAGTTTCCAATCGCCCTGCAGGAATTTCTACGTGTTCCTTTTCGATGGCACTGGTCACATCGAGCACAGTCAATTCCCACCGGTTTAATTTTGCCCGATTGACCCAAACTCTGAGATTGGGTTCTATGTATCCTCCCAATAATACTTCGCCAACGCCACCTACGGTTTGAAGTTGATCTTTAATGTGGTCCCGGGCGAATTCCATGACTTCGCGCATGGGTTTGTCACCGCTTAGGCTGATCCACATGATGGGTTGATCTTCAGGGTTGGTTTTTCGTACGATGGGAGGGTCCAGCTCTTGCGGTAGGCGATTTCTAATCTGAGCGATTTTATTTTGAACGTCTTGAAGTGCCGAATCGATATTTCGGTCGAGATCAAATTCGACGGTGATCGATGCCCGCTCCTGGCTCGCAGTACTTTGGATGCTGCGCAATCCCTCTAAAGTGAGCATGGACTCTTCGATAAGATCGACGACATCGATTTCCATGATCTCTGGTGCCGCTCCCTCGAAGGTGAGGCTCACTGATATGACGGGAAAGTCAACATCAGGCATTTCGCTTACTCCCATTCGACTAAATGAGATCCAGCCGAATAAAATCATGGCGGCCATGAGCATCCAGGCGAAAACCGGATTTTTGATAGATAGGTCTGATAGAGTCATGGCAACACCCCCGAGACCACCTGAAGGGTGGTCCAATCAAGCCAGGATTGGACTTGTGAACGATTTCTTTGATCCATAGCGTCTAGCCAGGTGCGCTGCGCCGTTAAGACGTCAAGATTTTGGGCACGTCCGATCTTGAAATCTTCAGTCTGCAAATTATAATTTCGCAAAGCCAGGGAAACTGCCTTCCGATATCGAACAAGCTGGGCCAAGGAAGACTGCCACTTTTCAAAGGATTGCCGTACTTCGTTGATCGCCGTGCGGCGTAAGTTCTCAGTAGCCATGGCTGTCTGCTTGGCCTGTACCTTAGCTTCTTTCAGGCGGCCAAAATTGGTGTAATTAAATATAGGTACCTGAAAACGAAACTCCGCATCCCATAGGATTCCTTTTTGGAATCCCGACCGAAGTGCGTAGGCATTTGCTTCGGCTTCGATAGTTGGGAAAAAATCTCCTTTGACTAACTTGGTATTTCCTTCTGCCAGAAGGATTTCCTGATAGGCTGCCTGTATATCCGGTCGATTTCCAATTTGCCCTAAGTAATATTCTATATTTTTGGTGGCTTTAGGAATGGGGTCCTTCCATGCGATGGGTGGCATAGGGGTAAGACCCGTTAAAAAACTCATCAATTCGTAAGCGACATTTTTTTGTCCAAGGAGGCGTTCTAAATCGGCTTGCAAAAGGGCTAATAAGGATTGTTCCTGGGTAAGTTCTCCTTCCCGTGATTTGCCCAATTCGATGCGGGTATCTAACTCACTAATCCTTTTTTTCACTACCCCGATTATTTCTTTATTGGTTTCGATATCACGTTCTACGATTACAATCGTATAGAATGCAGTGGCTACATCCTGAAATAGAAGCCGTTCCACGTTGCGTTTTTCTAACTGAGTTCTGCGAGTATTGACTTTGGAAAGTTTGATGGCGGTTATTTCCTTTAGCCCACGGAATAAAATTTGGCGGGCATTCACGCGAATTTCAGGACGACTAAATTGGGTAAAGGTCTGTCCGACCGATCCGTCACTGCTTTGGGTAGAGCTGTCCTGCAAAAATTCACTGGCTTGAAAAGATATCAATGGCAGAATGTCTCCAAGAGCTTGTTGAAATTGGGCCCGCGCCACTTCAATTTCTTGTTCTGAAATTTTTACCACTTCACTATAAGATAATGCCTTTTGAAAACATTCCTGAAGGGTCAGGGGCGGGGTTGCCCACAAGGGCGATGGTATCAACAGCAATAATAGACATACCGTTCGCAGTGATCGAATCATGCCTCGACCCCATTGAGCAAAGTTTTGACAAAAAACTGTATTACTTCGGTTTCAGGGTGTGAAAAATACGTTGGAGATTGATAAATTTCTTTAATAGTCAGGTGCTGAAATATTAATGCAAGAAATGTCTTTGCTAAAAGGGGTACGTCAGTAGAATTCAGTTCCCCTCGACTCTTTCGCTTCTGTAAAAAATTTTCTAAAAATTTATTGATAGGTAATTCTTTTTGAAAAAAATTTTTGGCGTACTCCGGTGACTCCAAAGATGAATACAACATCATGCGAATTAATCTTGGATCATCGTGAAATTGGTCTACGACGGCTTGACATATTTTAACGAGAGCCTGTTCTAAAGGAAGGTCATCACATGCCATGAAGGCGGGTAATATTTCATCCCGCCAATGATACAAAATTTGATCTAGCAGGGCTTCGTAGAGATCCCTTTTGGTTGGAAAGTGTCGATAGATTAAGGATTCATTGATGTTGCAGTTTAGCGCGATGGCCTTGGTAGTGGTCCCTTGGTAACCGTATTGAGAAAATAACTCCGCAGCAGCCTCCAGAATGTGATCCAATCGATCTTCGCGACTCAGGCGGGTTTTTTTCGGCAGCGTTCGGCTTGTCATAAGTAAGTGCTTACTTACATTATCACGCCATTGTCAAATCACCAGGTAGGGTAATTTAGCCAATATTTTCGTAACGTTACAAAAGTTCTAAACTTTGGCAACCCTGGGGGGTACTCCCCGATAAACTCCTATCGGAAAACTTTGACGCACTTCATAAAAATGGCAAGAGTTTCAAGGAGTTATATTCTTGACAGGGTTTGCTAACTTTGGTACCCGCAAAACAGGACCTGGGAGGTCCAGCATTTTTAGACCTCCTTTTTTTGTTTTCTTCTTCAAGTTTCCACATGGTGTTTTGGGTTTTTTGGAGCAACCAGATGCCGGCATTTAGTCGGGGTCTTGAGGGATGGAATCTTCTTATCGAGAAGGAGAGTGAGGAAGATGAAGAAAAAACTATTTCTGACTACTGTCAGTCTAAGCCTTTTACTGGCCACCCATATCGTCTCTGCAAGTTTCTTAGAAGATGGGCCCTATTTAGAGATGGAAGAGGGAGAAGTACAAAATTTCTTTCTCATGGACGTGGGTGATGACGATTTTGGTCTCGACGAAGCTAGCCTTCCCAGTCTTAAGCCGTGCGAGGGGATTATCACCAGTGGATTTGGTTGGCGGCGCTTCTCTCGGCGCTCCCGTAGAGGCCGAATGCATAAAGGCCTCGATATCGCAGCTCCATCAGGAACCCCCATCGTAGCATCTGCCGACGCCAAGGTAGCCTTTGTAGGGTTCAAGGGCGGGTATGGACGAACCGTAGTCCTGGATCACGGCGGCGGCGTGTTTACACTTTACGCACATAATTCTTCGGTAAATGTCGGGGAAGGGGAAGTCGTGGCTCAAGGCCAAGAGATCTCTCGAGTAGGTACATCCGGTCGGTCCACTGGGCCCCATCTTCATTACGAAGTCCGTATTAACGGGCAGCCTGTGAATCCTTCGAAATATTTCTAATCTAGGCTTAATAAAACCAGGGATTAGAAATTTAGGGCATCATCGTCATCAATGACGTCTAAATCAGCATCGTCTGCTTCATCCACCATGACGACCTCTTCATAATTGCCTGCATCGTCAGATAGGGACGTCAAATACTTGTCATAATCTTTCTGAGTCAGCTCACCCCGGGCCAATAGTTGGTCCAAGGTTCGTATATCGAATTGTTTTATGGGATTTGCCTTATCAGCCATGGAAATTTTCCTAGTGTGCAAAAGGTTGGCTCTATGGGTGGGGGTTATTAGGAGGGAAGACGCACTTTGTCAAGGACGCCCCATCAGCTCTTTTCGATTTCCATGACCGTTTTGCCGCCCTTGAAGATTCTCACGTCTCCCGTTGATTCGCTGATCACAATGGCTACGGCATCGGTCATAGCAGTGATTCCTGCAGCGGCTAGATGTCTGCTGCCCAAGCCTCTGGCCACGTCGGTCGAATCGGCGGTGGCACCTAGGTAGCGCCCGGCCGTCAGGACCGTGCCGTTCCCGGCAATGACAAAAGATCCGTCCAAAGCCGCAAATTCTCGTATGGTTTCTTTTAATTCCGGCGACAGTATATTTCTTTCGTCCTCGGTATAACCTTTAAATGGATTGATTATCATCTGCTTGCTCAGTTGCATGACTCTCTCTTCGTCACCAAGCACAAAAATGGTTCCTACCGGTTTGCCTTCGCGACCCTTATTGGCCAATTCCATGGCAAGGTTTAGGGTAGTTTCAAAAACCTGCGGCAATACGGTTTCAGAAATCCCCATAATATTTTTGGTGGTCACAATTTCGTTGTCTTTGCCTATCTCAAAAAAGGTCAGGGTATCTAAAGCCTTTAAATGAGTTGACCCACAAAGAAATACCACTTTATCCCCATCAGAGAGCAGGCCAGTGGGAATGGAAAATGCCACGCTCACTTTGATCAGGCCGAGACGCCCCAAAGGTAGAGGAGGAAGTAATATATGCTTTGGATAGCGGTGAGCGAACTCTTCAGACAAACCGTTGGTTTTTTGGGATACAGCCACTAAATTGCACCCCTTGGGAAGGTCCAAAGAATAATCCTCGTTTTCGAGGCAGTCCACATGAAGAAAAAAACTCTGAGCCTTGACGCTTTTGGCCAAGTTGGTGCCGTTTTTCAACATACTTTTATTGAGTACTTTCATGGGAATTTTAAGACTAATGGAGGCAGCAAGGGGAAGCAACGAAATTTAAGTGCCTACCCCGGGTAAAAACCCCGGGTCAACATGGCTTGAGAGACCTTTTGAATCCCTAGCATGAGCGCCCCCATCCTCATGTCGATTTTTTGGTCGATGGAAAACTCATGAACCGTTTGAAAGGCTCCGGAAATGATTTCCCAAAGCCGGTGATTGATCTCTTTTTCCTTCCAAAATAGATTTTGCAGGTCTTGCACCCATTCAAAGTAACTTACGATGACCCCACCGGCATTGGCCAAAACGTCGGGAATCACATAGATATCGCCCCTATCTTGAATAATGACGTCGGCTTCTAGGGAAGTTGGGCCGTTGGCCGCTTCAGCGAGGATACGACACTTCAACTTTCTGGCGATATCGGCGGTGATGGTGTCTTCAGTAGCGGCAGGGATCAAAACTTCGCATTCTAAACAGAGTAATTCTTCATTTTTGATGGCGTCGGCTTCTGGGTATCCCTCAAGGGTTCGATTTTTTTCGATATAGGCGCGCATATTGCCGTAGTCGAGTCCGTCAGCATTGTAGATGCCCCCAGACACATCGCTTACCGCAATGACCTTGGTGCCGCTTTTGATCATTTTTTTAGCGGCTGCCGACCCTACATTTCCGAATCCTTGAATGACCACACGGGTCTTGTGGTCCAAGTTAATATTTAACGTCTTGATGGCCTCCATAATGCAATAGACCACACCTCGACCGGTGGCTTCCTTCCGCCCTAGTGAACCACCAATAATGACCGGTTTTCCAGTAACGATTTCAGGGATCGCATAACCATGGAGCTGACTGTAGGTGTCCATGACCCAGGCCATGACTTGCTCGTTGGTTCCCATGTCGGGCGCGGGAATATCAACCTCCGGTCCGATGAAATTGACGATCTCGGCCGTATACCGACGAGTCATGCGTTGTAATTCTCCGCGGCTAAGCAGAGAAGGGTCGATTTGGATTCCTCCCTTGGCCCCTCCTAGGGGTAAATTGACCAGGGCACATTTCCAAGTCATCAGCATGGCGAGTGCCGATACCTCGCCAAGATTAACGTTCGGGTGATACCTTAAACCACCCTTATAGGGGCCTAAAGTGTCATTGTGTTGCACCCGATAACCGGGGACTACCCGGATAGACCCATCATCATTGCGAAAGGGAACCGAGACCATCAAAGCCTTGTCAGGCACTCGAAGTCGGTAGAAAATATTGTCATCTAAGGATAGCTTTTGGGCGGCAGCTTCAAATTGGGTTTGAACTTGGGTAAAAAGGGGGTTATCCCATTCCGCCGTTAGCTTTTTCATGCCCTTAAACTCCTTGGAGATAGGGTATCATAGGCTTAAATAAGGTCCGAAGAAAAAATCCAAAAGGGGCTTAGGCCCGTAAGGTTATATCATGAAGAAAATCCTCATTTTTTGGATATTCCTCTTAACGACGTCCACGGGCCTTGCCGGTGTATTGGCCCAAGATGGCCGGCAAGATCCCTTTAAGGCGCGATTTAAAGACAATGTCATTCAGGTTTCACCGGGCGAGACTTTTGATTTTTCAGTAGATTTTAAGGTGCCTGACAAGCATTACCTGTACGACGACAAAACGACGGTGCTTTTCCATAAAAAAGAAGATGTGGAACAAATTCGCATGCAGCGCCAAGAGCCTGAAGAACACTTCGACCCCTTTTTCAATAAAAAGCTTCAAGTTTATTTTAAAGATTTTTCCCAAACCATCTATTTTAAAGTTCCCAACGATGCCAAGCCCGGTAGGCGAGTTTTAGAAGCCGAATTAAGGTATCAAGGATGTTCCGATGATTTTTGCTACCGGCCGGTAAAAAAAACCATCCTATTGCCCGTAGAGGTAAGTGCCCAGGCAGAAATTCAAAAAATTCCCTCAGCTACCGATCCTATATCCGGTGAGACTGCCATGGTGCCTGAAAAGGAATCTCTAAGTTTTTGGGAAATGGTCCAGGAGACCAATCCCGACCGGCTGCTAAATCAGGGCAAGGTTTATCTTCTACTCCTAGCCCTCGTCGGAGGCATTTTAACTTCATTTACCCCTTGTGTGTTGCCCATCGTACCCTTGACCTTGGCCTTCATCGGAGTCCGACACCGCCGCCGTGGCAATCTCATTCGCGCGGTCATGTTAGTGGCCGGCATGGTGGCCATGTATTCTCTTTTGGGTTTCTTTGCGGCTGCCTTGGGTTTGAAATTAGGTTTTTTATTCCAAAGTCCGTATTTCGTTCTGGCAACGGCCCTATTTTTTTTGGTTTTTGCCTTGGGATTGCTCGGAGTCATTCCATTTCATCTTCCCCCGGCATGGCACAATAAGTTTGCACAAATGGGAGGGGAGGGCCCTGTGGGGGCGTTTTTGGCGGGCTTGACCATTGGGTTAATCGCCTCTCCCTGCGTTGGTCCTTTAATCGCACCCCTATTGCTGATCGCGGCTCGTTCCCAAGACCGCGTATACGGTTTCTTGCTCTTGCTTAATTATGGCTTGGGGATGGGATTAATTTTTCTATTGTTGGCAACAGGATGGGCAGAACTTCAAAGTAAGATTAAAAGCGGACGATGGACGGAATTTTTAAAAAAAGGCATGGCTCTGCTGCTGTTGGTACCCGCCCTCTATTATGGGTATGCCTTTGCTAAACCCTATTTGAATACCCATGACGATCATTTTTGGGTCACTAAATTCCAACAAGGTATGGCGCTCGCTCAAGAGACACAAAAACCGGTGCTATTGGATTTTTATGCCAATTGGTGCCCTCCCTGTATTGAATTAGACAAGCGCACTTTTTCAAAGCCCGAGGTGAGAGAGCTGGCCAAGGAATTTGTCATGTTAAAAGTGGACTGCACCTTTGATGATGAGAATTGTCAGCAAGCAACTTCTCAATATGAGGTGGTGGGGTGGCCAACCATTTTGTTTTTGCATCCTGACGGAACCGTTATACCTCGAGTGAATTTAATCGGTGGCTTTGCCGATAAAGAAGAGATGTTGAAACTAATGTCGCAAGCCCTGCAGCAGGTCAAGACGGGAGCCAAGGCCCCAACGAAAGACCGGATTCCAGCAGCATCCTTACCCTAGATAAAGAAATAGCACTTTAACCACTTTTTCTTTATAAACAAGCCAGGCAAACTTTGCCCAGTGGGCAAAGGCAAACTGGCGCGTTAGTCCTTTTGTATTTATTGCCAGGCAAACTTTGCCCAGTGGGCAAAGGCAAACTGGCGCGTTAGTCTCGGCGAATTTGTCGTTTATTTGAATTAGTATTTTCTTTTGGTTCCAAATTTAAGTTCCGGTTATGAAACTCAGTGCAACTGCCATCGTTGAAGATATCAAGTTACCCGATTATAAGGGACGCCATGTTTTTACGGCAAAACTGCGGCTATTAATATTTTTAGTCTTTTGGGTTATCGGAATCTTCTATTTTAAAACCCTATGGCGCCAAGCTGCCTGGGTTCCCCTAGTTATATCCCTTGCATTTCTTTTGACCGGTGTATGCTACCACAATATCCTGAGAAACCGCGGCCTGTTTACATTTTTCCTTTTAGAATTAGCGGCTGATTTGATCAGCATGACCTTAGTAGTGTATTTAACCGGTGGGGCGACGAGCGATTATTTCACTCTTTATCTGATGTACTGCATAGCCGCAGGAATTTTTTACAATTATCAGGTGGCGACGGTAGCAGCAGCTTTAGGCGTCTTGTTTTACGGTATTTTATTGCTCGCCTTGAATTTGGGGTGGATTGCACCATTCCCTGCCGTGGGAGAAATTCCAGATTGGTTAAATCATCCAGCAATCAATAAATTTGGGCGGTTTTTTCTACTCATCATGTTTTTGCCCATTGCGGTCTATGCGGTAAAAATTTCCAACTTTTTTTCCCGCTTAAAAGAACGGGCCTTAGAAGAAAGAAATAAGCAACTGATCGCATTGAATCGAATTTCTTCCACCATAAGACGAGTCATGTCGGCGAAAAAGGTGATACAGCAAGTCCTGGCCGGTGTGGTGGAAGGATTAGGTTACGATGTATGCCTTTTGGTACTGACCGATAAAAATAAAGAATTTATCGAATTTTACATTCCTAAACAGAATGCCGTTGTTAACCAAATCGAAAACCTCATTGGGTTCCGCCTGGAAGATATGAAAATCCCTATGGGGGTTCAAAACAGCATTTTTACCGCGATTCGGCGCAATCGGGTGGTTTTCCGGCAGGAATTATCTGAATTGGTGCGCGGCGTGCAGCCTCCGTGGGATGTTAATTTGGCCGACAGGGTGCAACGGGAGATGTCTTTCAAGAAGTTTATCATCATGCCGTTGGTTGCGGAACGCCGGGTCATGGGCGCCTTGATAGGAATCAGCCGAACGGAATTTGTCGATGAAACCCGAGTTGATGTTCTCGAAAACTTTTCAAACCAAGCGGCACTAGCTATTGAAAGTGCTCAATTATTTGAAGAGTTACAAAATAAAAATATTGAATTGGAACGTGCCAATAAAATTAAGAGCGAATTTTTGGCTATCATGAGCCATGAACTGCGAACCCCACTAACGGCCATTATCGGTTTTTCTGAATTACTGATGGAAGAAGTCATAGGCACTTTAACAATAGAGCAAAAAGAGACCCTTCAAGAGGTAGTCAATAATGGTGAACATTTATTACATTTGATTAACAGTATTTTAGATTTGGCAAAGGTTGAGGCTGGAAAAATGGAACTGGGACTTGAACCATTTAGTTTGGAAGATTTGGTTAACGAGGTAGGTGGGTCCATCAGCTCTTTGGTAAAAAAGAAGCACCAAAAATTTCATATCAATATGGGAAAAAACCTACCTATTTTTACTGCAGATGCGAGGAAAATCCGTCAGGTGTTACTGAATCTACTTTCGAATGCCATCAAATTTACACCCGAGGAGGGGAGCATTACGCTCAAGATTCGTCATGAATCCGAATTGCCTGACCTTCCTCAATTGGCCAGATTCCGCCAGGGTAATGAAGAGCCAAAAGGATATTTTGAGATCAGTGTTGCAGATACCGGTATCGGCATCGATCCTAAAGACATTGATGATATTTTTAATGTCTTTGAACAAGTTGACAGTTCCTTTACCCGAAAATACCAGGGAACAGGCTTGGGCTTGGCATTGACCAAGCAGTTTGTAGAAATGCATGGTGGAATTATTTGGGTAGAAAGCGAACCAGAGAAAGGGGCGCGTTTTTTTATTTGGGTGCCTGCAGAAGTAAAGCCCGCAGCCTTAGAGATTCATGTGACCCCCCAGAATCCATTGGTAATGGGTTCTGGGCCGGTTTAATCCACTCGCAACACAAATCCTTTTAAATATTTTGTTTCAGGAATAGATAGACTCCAGGGGTGATCGAGCGGTTGAGTCAATTCTTGTAGAACCAAGCTGTGCCGTTTGGCGTCTTGAGCCGCGCTATGCAATACATTCAGAAAGTCGATTCGGGAAAGATTTTGTGAACAACTGAAGGTGGCCAAAATTCCCCCTGGTGCGAGTAGTTTCATGGCCCTGAGGTTTATTTCCTTATAGCCTCGTAAGGCCCCGGCCAGAGCCTTGCGAGATTTTACAAAGGCTGGTGGGTCTAATACAATACTGTCCCACTGGTTACTTTTGTCTTGTTCTGCTTTTAAAAAATCAAAAACATTATCAAGGTGCGTTTCAATTTTATGACATTCGTTATTTTTTGCATTTTGTTTAATTTTTTCTAGCGCTGGAGCCGATTGATCTACACATAAAATAGAATCAACTCGATCGGCGGCCTGCAGGGCAAATTGTCCTGAATGGGAAAAGGCATCTAATAACCTGCCCGAACAATATCTTGCCACTGTCTGGGCATTGAATCTTTGATCTAAAAAAAAGCCGGTTTTTTGTCCGCTGAGAAAGTCTATTTGGTATTTTTTTCCCAGGATGCTTACTTCTTCATCGGGAACGCCATTATTCCAGGCTATTTGGGAAATCTGCTCTAAGCCCTCTAGATCCCGAGTTTTTACATCGTTTCGTTCTACGATACAAACCGGATCGAAAATCTCTCGCATGAGGTCAATTAATGTGGATTTAAAAAAATCTAATCCAGCACTTAGGGTTTGAAACACCAGAGTCTTGTCAAAACGATCGAGAATCAAACTAGGAATGCCATCGGCTTCGCCGAAAATTAATCGATGGCAAGATTCCTTGGGTAAAAATTTATCTCTCCACAGTGCTGCGGTCTTTAATCGCTGGCGAAATAATGGAGTCCCGATTTTATCTTCACCCCGAGTCATCATCCTTAAGGTTATTTGACTCTGTGGACTAAATAGAGCCTGCCCTAATATTTTACCATTGGGTGATAGCACCGAAACGCTTCCAGCCTGCTTCGCCTCAATGTCAAGAATGTCGGATCGAAAGATCCACGGGTGACCTTGGCGAATACGGTTTAGAGCTTTTTGATTGATGGAGACTTTCATTGGAGGCTATGATGAAGTTTAGCGGTATTTGGACCGTCTAAGCATTAATTTCAAGAATAATATTCAAGTGATTACAAACTATGGCTATGCGCTCTTCTGAAGACCTTAGGCCTTTGATCGATAAAAAGAAGGCCGGTGGTAAATTAGATGCCAAAGACATTGCCACGTGGGTCCAAGGGGTGGTCGCCGGTGTTTATCCAGACTTCCAGAATGCAGCCCTACTAATGTCCATTTTGCTTCGAGGGATGGATTATTCCGAAACGGTCGCCTTGACTAGTGAAATGGCCAATCACGGCAGTTCATTAACCCGTCCCAAGTCAATGAAACGTATCGGTAAGCACTCCACTGGGGGGGTGGGCGATAAAACCTCCTTTATCTTAGGGCCCTTGTTGGCCAGCTACGGTTTGCAAGTACCCTTTATGTCGGGTCGTGGTCTCGGCCATACGGGCGGTACCATCGATAAGTTATCTGATATTCCTGGTGTCAAAACCAATATGACTCCAAATCGGGTTGAAAAAGTACTGGACCAGCAGGGATTTTGTATCTTTGAGCAAAATAAATATTTTGCTCCCGCCGATGCAAAAATTTACGCCCTTCGAGATGCCTCCAGCACTGTTGATAGTGTTCCTTTGATTGTTTCGAGTATATTGTCTAAGAAATTGCAAGAAGGACTTCACGGCTTATTGCTCGATGTGAAATTTGGTTCCGGTGCTATCATGGGCTCCTTGGATCAAGCCAAGAGGCTGGGGGAACTATTATTGAAAGTAGCCGGTGCCTTTAGGTTGAAAACCACCGTGGTCTATTCGACTATGGAGCAACCCCTAGGTTTCGCAGTAGGCAATAATTTAGAAATTCAAGAATGCCTGGCCGCCTTGAACGGCGAAGGGCCAAGAGATCTAGTCCAATTGTGTGCGCGTTTAGCCAGAGAAATGTTAAGGCTGGCCGGTACCACGAAAAGTTTGCCCACCTTGTCAGAAATTAATCGGCAATTGGCTTCGGGAAAAGTGTTGCCATTATTTTTAGCAGGGATGCGGTCGCATGGGGCCCAGCGCCATGCCTTCGATAAAATTAAACTAGCCACGAAAACCCTGGAGATAACTTCGCACAAATCCGGTTGGGTAAAAGCTCTCGATGCTCGAAAGGTAGGCGAGGCAAGCATGATTTTGGGCGCAGGCCGAAAGCATTTAGGGGGTGGCATTGATCCTGAGGTTGGTGTTTTATTGCAGCTGAAGCTGGGGGACCGGGTAGCAAAGGGGCAGAGTTGGGCCCGACTTTTTTTTCGGTCGTCAAAAAACCTGTCACGGGTTCTCACTTTGTTAAGATCCGCCATTGAGGTAGGAAACAAATCTCAAAAATCTCCCCTTATTGTCGCTGGGGTACGCCAAAACTTTTAATATTGGTGAATTTTGAAAAATCAAGGTCTTTACTTAAAAAAGTTAAAGGAAACTGTTAAGTTTTTAAAGGCGCGGTTAGGGCCTCCGCCCAATCTAGCCGTCGTCTTCGGATCTGGTTTAGGGGCAGGCTGGATGGATCGCTGTCAGCCAAAGTTCAGCATTGCCTTTAACAAAATCCCCAACTTTAGTGCGGTTGCCGTAAAGGGCCACCAGGGAACATTATCCTTGTGTGAGGCGCCTAATAAAAAATCTCAGAGCATTTTATGTCTCCAAGGCCGTCGGCATTATTATGAGGGATTGGACCCTTGGGAGGTGGTCTTTCCGATCCGTGCCCTGGCTGCTTGGGGGGTACCTCATCTGTTGTTGACCAATGCTTCCGGATCCCTAACCCCAAGACTGAAACCAGGGACCTTAGCCTGTTTGACCGACCACATTAACCTGATGGGTTTTAATCCATTGCTGGGGCCCAATCTAGATAGCCTCGGACCGCGGTTTCCCTCCTTAAATGGGCTTTATGCCAATGCCCTGAGTCGTAGTATCAAGCGCAGTGCCAATGCCTGCGGCCTTAAATTGCCCGGAGGTGTCTATGTGGCCATATCTGGGCCCAGTTATGAGACACCGGCAGAGATTGCGGCGTATCGGTTATTGGGAGGTGATCTAGTAGGGATGTCTACGGTACCTGAAGCCATCGCGGCTACTCATTCGGGCATGCTGGTCGCTGCCGTGGCTGCAGTCACCAACTCTTGCGTGCAAAAAGGAACA
>JAJFLL010000311.1 GCA_021772695.1 Deltaproteobacteria bacterium | reverse complement strand
AAAACTGTGAAGACGTAGAAAAACTTCGTGGTATCTTGGAAGAGTGGCGATTCCAATTGGGAAGACGCAATGCGGCCTTAGACCAGCAGTATCGTCGAGTCCTGCATTTAGCGGGATTGGTGTTGGGCGACGAAGTCCTGGAACAAGTAGGGACAGTCTTTGGCGCCACTTTCTTGCGGGTCGATACGCCTAATTTCATCACGGCCCGACCTACGAAGCGACACCTTCAGGCCATGAAGACCGCGGCCGAGGCAAAAAGTCCGGCAGCTCCAGGGACCGTTGAAGAATTCCTTAAGGTTTCCAAACAGCGGGGCGGCAAACGGGTATTCATTCTCGCCAAGGAAGAAGCGGAAAAATTGAAGAACCTAGCCGATTGGATGAATGGCAAGGCGGAACTTAGGGGCGAAGAACGCCACCGAAAATTCCTCAAAGACCGTGGACTCGAACAACCTACGGCCACGAAACGGCAACAGGAAATCGAAAAGGCCTATCAGGAATGGATCAAGTCCCTCCAAATTATGGTGGTTGGACACACCGATAGTCGAGGGTCCGACCGCTATAATCAAAGTCTCTCTGATAAACGCGCCGAATACATCCGCTTGTCTTTGGTATTTTTCGGAGTCGCCCCCGATCGGGTCAAATCCTTCGGAGCCGGAGAAAAATATCCCATCGTTCCCGAAGCCGGACAAAGGGGCAAAGGTCGAACCGCCGCAAGACTGAAAAATCGTCGGGTAGAGTTCATCCCCAGAACCGCCGATCCCTACTCAACGGGAATGGACCGCTCAAAACTTAAGGGTGAGCACCATGACGCTTCCAAGGGTTCGCCCGCTAAACCTGGCAAACCATCTCCAAAAAAGGGTGAACCGGAAAAAACCAAAGTGGTGCCACCGACCGATTTGAAAAAATAAATAAGGGAGGCAACCTGTTTCGAGGGGGCCTCGGCCTAGGGGTCAACGCGTGGTTCGCATAGGGCATCTTTAGGTCGGGGCTTCTTTTTTCTTCCTTTGAGTCGGCGGACTTTCATGGCAAAGGGAATCTTCAATATTTTTTTGGAGGCCCGATGAAAATTCACCTGCTGATATTTTTATCTTTATTATTCATGGCCCCAAAGCTCTGGGCACAAGACAATCCTGAAGTCAGTTATCAAAAATGGGTGGCGGCATCGCAGGCCGGGGATATTGAGGCCCTATTGGCCGTCTCTAGCGACGAAAAGGTTCAAGAATACCATCGGGATTTTTCCACGAAAGAACAGCGGGCCGAAATTCAAAAATTGATGCGGGCCATGGCCCCGATTTCCTACCAAGTCAAACAGACTAAAATCTCAAATGACGGCAAGCGAGCCAAACTGCAATTAGACGGCACGGCACGGGGTTTCTTCGCTCTCGGAGATGCCAACGCCCAACCCGTAAAACAATTTATTGAAGTCTTGCTGGTATGGGAATCGGGTCAATGGAAGGTGGACAAGCAATGCATGGGTCCAAACGGTTGTGGCAAAGAACCGGACTGGAAACCTGCCGCTTATGGCAAGTTGCTTGCACTGGGTGAAGGAGCCAGTGTCAAAGTAAAACCCGGCAAGACCCATGATTTTAAAAATGTTCCCGTCACCCATCAAGCTACAGTGATCGATTTGGAATTTACTTTACCCAAAAACAGCGAAACCTTGAGTTACTTTTTACACCGCAATCCCAAATTTGCAGATATTTTTCTAGAAATCTCTGGGCAAGCCTACCCACCCGTAGCCAAGCGGCAAAAATTTCCCAACCTCAATAATTCTGATTCCGAAACTTCCCAAGTTGAAGTGCTAAAAGAAGAGACCAGTTATTCTTGGAGTGGTCCATTCAGCGGTACCGGAACCTTATCGTTGCTATTCGATGTGCCCAAAGGGTCTCGTCCAAAAAAGCAGCCTTTAAATTTGATTCTCACCTACGGGAATCAAAAACATACCTTCCAAGTGAAATAAATTTTATCGGCTTCAATTTTATCGACCACATGGACCCTGAGGGCAAATTCCTTAAATACTTTGTGCATGGAGGCCTTTATAAAGTCAGGAATGCAAATACAAATGACGACGGGAACTTAGGGAAATACACCGGTAAATCCATGGATTAGGCCCTACCTGGAGAGATCAAAGGAATTTTTTCACCCTCCCTCTGGCGGGTCCTTAAGAATTTCCTGAAAAATAGTTTTCATAACTATATGAAATTATAAGATAATAATTAATAATCCCTGGAAGATGGCGCGATCCCGATGGGGCAACTAAAATAGTAGTGATGGAGATACAACTCCTTGTACTCAAAAACCGAAAATAATAGGTAGGTCGGGGAGGCCGCTAGGGGCGAGGTACACTTGATAAGGAATACGCCTAAAATTTTGTTTTACATCTTGGCTATGGCTACGGCCGTGGTCCAAGCGGCATGCCACGCCGATAAGCAGCCAGCCTCAGGCGTTTGGCACCAGGCCGTGGCCGTGGTATCGCCCGCCCAGCAGCCCGTTTTTTCACCCCCGGTAACGAATCAGGCCAAGCCTCAAAGTTCCACCGAAATTACCGACTCATCTTCTTCACTTGCCCTACAAGGTTCAGAAAGACTTCGCCAAACCGTCTCCGGCCGATCGACCACCGATTCATCGGGAGGTTTTGAACGGCAGTATCACTTACCCGAAGTGGCCTATGAGCAAAGGCCCTTATATTCCAATAATACTTATTACGGCGGATCCGTAACCCTTTCCCAGGCCACGGCTCCGACAAATAATTTTGCCATGGAAACCATCCCTAGAACCGCATCGCCTCATACCGAGCGAGAGGCAGTTACCACAGCCAATGCGAATGTGGGCAGCCAATCCGCTGGTGGCGGGGTGATTTCTCGCAAGCTAGAAACCTCCACCACTCCAGTGGCAAACACCACTACCGCGCTTCCCAATACCAAGCAGGAGATTGCCTCGAGATCGGGTACGGCAGAGCCAGCGACGATTTCTAATACGGTGACAGCGAAGCTCAATCCTTCTGATCAACAACCCTCTTTACGATCCACTGGCGAAACGGTCGCGGCCAAAGAAAAAATAACCGAGGATTATAAAGTGGCCACCCAGAGCGCCACCTTCGAAATGACCTCAAAGCTATCGGGAGAAGGCATATTGGGTTCCGCCGTAGAACCTGTAGTCTTACCCAGCTTTGGTGCCCTTTTCATCACCCTATTCGGACAAGCCGAAACCTTTGAAAAACTTTCGCCTCGAAACCTTGATTATAGCGTCTGGTTTCTTGAGGGTCATAACGAACAATATGAAAAGATGGCCACGGCTCGATACTTTTTAAAAAAGGTCTTCTTGCCCGACACCAAACTGCCTACTGTGGCCGAATGTGTGGAAGAAAAACTAAGTTCAGGACGCCTCGAGGTAACTTGCCAAGGAAAATTGCCACAGGCTAATGGACAGATGCTTCGACTCATTGTGTGCGGCAAGCCAAATTCGGAAGTCCTCGAGCAACATTCCGGTAAAAGCGATCAGCCCTTAGCCGATTTTATTGATCGGGCATATATTCAAGGGGACCAACGTCTGATAGATTTGGATCTGTGTTCAGAACGCCGCTACGTAGACTACGTATTTAAAGGCGCCGACATGCAAATCCGCTTTCCCCTCGAATTAGATAAAGTTTATTTTCTTAGTCAGTTTCCCCGAGACTATCTCGCCAAAGTAGAAACCTACGGGGAACCTGTTCCCAATCACTTGGGCATTCATAATCGCACCTACACCACCTCAAAGGCTATGGGGGATTTCCTATTAAACTCCCGCATCGTTCAAGTAGTCATTGCTGCTTCACAAGCCGAGACCAAAACATATGGAGCTAAACCAGACCAAAAACATTTTAATTTTTCTTACACTCGAAAGGATTCCGGTCTCGAAAAATCATCACGATTACCCACTGTAGTGCCCAACAAAGTATACTGTCAATCGTTCTTTGATTGGGAAGACACTTATACCGACAAGGAATTAGAATTGTTTCGCTTGATCAATCAGCAACGGTCGCAACGAACCGACTGTGGTGAAGAAGGTTCTTTTGAGGCTGCCCCGCCTTTATCCATAGACCCTTCATTGTTATGTGCCGCCAGGCGGCACAGCATTGATATGGCCGAACAGGATTTTTTCTCGCACTATAATTTATTGGGACAAAGTGAATGGGAACGCATCCTAATCGCCAGCATGCAGCCTATAACGTCCGAGCCTGACGATGCCAGCCGAGCCGTCTTTCCAATCACCGGTGAAAACATCGCCAAAGGCAGTGCAGACCCGGCCGTTGCGTTGAAAGAATGGTTAGGCAGTGACGGCCATTGCGCCAATTTAATGAATCCCATTTTTACTCACATGGGTACGGGGGTTTATGGTGAAACTTCCGACAATCCTTTTATGACGTTGACCCTCGGTACCGAATGGAAGTAGCAGGAGCTAGAATATGCCCTTTCAACAAATCACCGTCACTGAATTTCAAGAACTTCTCAAAGATCAATCGATTCATATTATTGATATTCGCGATCCTGCATCCTACTCCGATGGCCACATCGAAAACGCGCTGAATATCAATCAAGATAACATCGAACAATTCATTCAAGATTCTGATTTAGATAAACCCCTCGTGGTCTGCTGCTACCATGGCAATAGCTCTCAAGGTGCCGCGGAATTCATGAATCAACGGGGTTTTAAAACCACCTACAGCCTGGTGGGCGGTTTCGAAGAATATCGCAATCAGGTATCATAAAAAACCCTCGACCTTAGACCCGGGGTTATCCGGGCCTCAAGCCGAGGGTATTAAAATCAATACAATAACGAATCGCTTAAATATCGTAATACAAAGCAAACTCGTAAGGCGTGGGCCGAAGCCTCATGGGATCGACCTCTTCGGTCATCTTGTATTCGATCCACATGTCAATGGCGTCCTGAGTAAAGACATCGCCCTTTTTCAGGTAGGCATGGTCCTTTTGAAGTTCCTTTAAGGACTCTTCTAAGGAACTAGGCACGCTAGGAATGTCTTTGAGCTCTTCAGGAGCCAAGGCATAGATATTTTTATCGAGAGGTTTTCCCGGATCGATTTTGTTCTCTACACCATCGAGTCCCGCCATCAACATGGCCGCAAACGCGAGGTAAGGATTACACGAAGGATCCGGAGTTCTGAATTCAATGCGCTTGGCCTTGGGGTTGGTCGCGATCATGGGAATTCGTACCGCAGCGGACCGGTTTCGGCTCGAGTAGGCCAAATTCACCGGGGCTTCGTATCCGGGAACTAATCGCCGATAGGAATTGGTCGTGGGATTCGTAAAGGCACAGGTTCCCCTGGCGTGCTTTAAAACCCCAGCGGCGTAATGTAAGCCGAGTTCGGAAAGGCCGCCGTATTTGTCACCGGCGAACAAGTTCTTTTCGCCCTTCCAAATACTCATGTGGGTATGCATGCCCGAACCATTGTCACCGTATAGGGGCTTCGGCATAAAGGTCACCGTACGACCATGCTTCAGGGCCACATTCTTGATGATGTATTTAAACCACATCAAGTTGTCGGCCATCTTCAACATATCGTCGAATCGCATATCGATTTCACATTGGCCGCCAGTAGCCACTTCGTGGTGATGACACTCGATTCTTAAGCCCACCTTTTGCAAGGTCAAAACGATTTCGGAACGAAGGTCGTTGACACTGTCGGTAGGAGGTACTGGAAAGTAGCCTTCCTTGGCGCGGGGTTTATAACCCAAGTTGGGAGCTTCATCGGTACCCGTGTTCCACCGACCTTCGACGGAATCTACGGAATAAAAGGCCTCTTGGGTGGTCTGATCGAAACGCACATCGTCAAAAATGAAGAATTCCGCTTCGGGACCAAAGTAGGCGATATCACCAACTCCGGTAGACTTCATATAGGCATCGGCTTTTTTCACGATGTAGCGAGGATCGCGACTGTAGTTTTCTTTGGTGATGGGATCGACGATATCGCAGATCAGGCTCAAGGTGGGATGTGCAGGGACAGGATCCATCACCGCCGTACTGGCATCGGGCACCACCAACATGTCGGAGGCGTGAATTGGCTGCCAACCGCGAATACTGGATCCATCGAAACCCAAACCGTCTTCAAACAATCCTTCATCGAGTTCACTGATCGGAACGGTAAAGTGTTGCCAAACTCCGGGAAAATCAATGAACTTCAAGTCCACCATAACCGCCCCGTTCTTTTTGGCGAAATCGACGACTTCTTTTGGGGTCATACCCATGACATTTCTCCTTTTAAATAATACTGCTCAGAACTTTAATAGCCTGGAATTCAAGGCGACAGGGTTAATCAAGGCCACCTGGGACTGTCAAGCCCTTAGGCTAGATTCCCCCTGGTCCTACCTGATTTTTCATGATCAGGAACCTTGACCTCCGGGCCTTAAACGGCGTTTTCGCCCGTTTCACCGGTACGAATCCGTAGAATCTCCTCAACCGCTGACACGAAGATCTTTCCATCCCCAATCCGGCCAGTTTGAGCCGCCTTTTGCACGGCCTCAACCACCTTGGGAGCATCGGCATCGGAAACGATGACTTCCAATTTGATCTTGGGAAGGAAGT
>JAJFLL010000032.1 GCA_021772695.1 Deltaproteobacteria bacterium | reverse complement strand
TTTCATTTGAGTTCCATGAGCGTTTCTCAAGAAAGAGACAGTTCCTTTTCTTCATGTCAGATTTCAATAGGAGCTCAACTAAGTCGCCAAGACGCCCATTGTTACCTCGGAGCCCAAGGTGCTCAGTGTTCCTTAAATGGCCTTTATATGGCACATGGCAAACAACATATGGACCACCAAACCATTATCGACCATGCCAAGCCCCATTGCAGTAGCCAGGAACTTTACAAAGGCATTCTCGATGATGAAGCTCGCGGCGTCTTCAACGGGCAAATTTTTGTCAGAAAAGACGCTCAAAAAACCCTATCGAGCCTGACCAATCAGAATCTACTACTTTCAAAAAAGGCCCACATCGATACCAAGCCTCTCTTGGAAATTTATGCCGATGATGTGAAATGCTCTCACGGTGCCACCATCGGACGTCTCGATGAAAATCAAATTTTCTACATGAGAAGTCGTGGCCTCGATGCAGCCTTGTCTCGACACCTGCTTACCTACGGATTTGCCAGTGATATCTTTCATCGCATTGAACACCGGGGGTTAAGATCCCACTTGGAAGAAATTCTGCTCAATCGCCTACAAATCCACGAATTATCGTTGGAGGGTCTTTAGGCATGAGTTCCTTACTCAAAACCCATGATCCATCCGAAATGAACGGCCTAGATTTCGACGTTGAAAAAATTCGGCAAGACTTCCCCATTCTTCATCAAAAAGTGGGCTCCAAACCCTTAATCTACCTCGATAACGCCGCCACGTCGCAAAAACCCCAATGCGTCATCGACGCCGTTGAAAAATATTACCGGGAAGATAACGCCAATATCCACCGTGGCGTACATATGTTGAGCGAACGGGCCACCGATTACTACGAGGGCGCGCGGAAAAAAATCCAAGCTTTCCTTCATGCAAAACACGCCCATGAAATTCTCTTTGTTCGCGGCACCACCGAAGCGATCAATCTTGTGGCTCAGAGCTTTGGCAGAACAAATTTAAAAGCTGGTGATGAGATCCTAATCACTCACATGGAGCATCATTCCAATATCGTTCCGTGGCAATTGGTTTGTGAACAAACCGGTGCCGTATTAAAAGTTGCACCCATCAACGACCGGGGTGAATTGATCCTGGAAGAATTTCGTAAATTATTAAGTGAAAAGACACGCCTGGTCTCGGTGGTTCATATTTCAAATTCCTTAGGCACCATCAATCCAGTTAAAGAAATCATCGCCATGGCCCACAATCAAAATATACCCGTAATGCTTGATGGCGCCCAAGCCACTCCCCACGTTCCCATCGATGTGCTTGAATTAGATTGCGATTTTTATGCCTTCTCGGGGCACAAGCTCTTCGGCCCCACGGGAATCGGCGTGCTCTACGGCAAAGAAAAATTTCTCGATGCCATGCCTCCCTACCAAGGCGGCGGAGATATGATTCGCACGGTCACCTTAGAAGGCAGCACCTACAACCAACTCCCTTATAAATTTGAGGCGGGTACCCCGAATATTTCCGGAGCCATTGGTTTGGGAGCGGCCATCGACTATCTTTACCAAATTAATTTTTCCTTAGCGACACGGCATGAAGAAGAACTCTTGCATTATGCACAAGATAAACTGGCGGCCATCAACGGACTTCGCATGATCGGAGAGGCTGCCAATAAAATTAGCGTTTGCTCCTTCGTCATCGAGGGCATTCACCCCCATGACTTGGGTACCATCTTGGACCAAGAGGGGGTGGCTATCCGTACCGGGCACCATTGTACCATGCCGCTCATGAAACGCTTCGGCGTGCCGGCGACGGCCCGCGCATCTATGGCATTTTACAATACCCTGCAAGAAATTGACTCACTGGCGGCGGCCTTGAGAAAAGCACAAGAGGTGTTTGCATAAATGAGCGATTTAAGGGAACTCTACCAAGAGGTTATCCTGGACCATAATAAGAATCCCAGGAACTTCCATAAATTAGACAATGCCAACCATAGTGCCGAAGGCTATAACCCACTTTGTGGGGACCAACTGACGGTCTTTGTGAAAACCGACGGTACTACGATTCAAGATTTGAGTTTTGAAGGCCATGGCTGTGCCATATCCAAGGCCAGCGCCTCCTTGATGACAAGCATCTTAAAGGGTAAGAGCACTGAAGATGCCTTTAAACTTTTTGATAAATTTCACCACATGGTCACCGGCGAAATGGGTTCCGAACCTGATGCCGAATTAGGCAAGCTAGCTGTCTTTGCCGGAGTCTGTGAATTTCCCTCACGAGTAAAATGCGCATCCCTAGCATGGCATACCCTTAAATCCGCCATAAGCTCAGGAGAGCAAGTGAGTACCGAAGGAGACGATTTATGAGCGAAGAAAATTCAGAGACTATAGAAACCCCACCACCGGCGCTTCAAGAAACTCCCACCAATGATTGGAAGTTAGAAAAAAAGGTGGTGGATGTTTTAAAGAAATGTTTTGACCCCGAAATTCCTGTGAATATTTATGAATTGGGTCTTATTTATAAAATCGACGCTAGCCCTGAGGGTCACGTCAACATTTTGATGACCTTGACTTCACCCATGTGTCCTGTGGCTGAAAGTCTGCCAGGCGATGTAGAACAAAAGATAAAAGAGGTTGAAGAAGTAAAAACGGCTCGTGTAGCAGTAACTTGGGACCCTCCTTGGGGACCGGAAATGATGACCGAGGCCGCTAAACTACAACTCAATTTACCTTAATCCCCCTTAATCCGGGTTTATGAAAAGGAAATAACTCCTCGATAAAAAAATCTTGGTTTTGAGTTTTTTAGTTTGTTTTTTTTAAAACACCCCTTAGAATTTCCTTTAATGGAATGCCAGAATTCCAGGGAGAGCCAGAGGCATGGAAATTCAATGTGGGTTGGGTTTCCTAAAAAACTCTCCAAGAGAGGGGTTAAAACTTAAATAAATTCATAAACTTTTGATTGAATGCTGTGGCAGCCATGCGGCTGATTTTTTAGCCGGGTAAGGGTATTTTGGGTTGAAATTAAAAAAATACCAATGATATGAGCGCCACCATGAATGCATTTTATAAAGATCTGAATTTTGAAACGAGCCAAAATAATCTACTCGATTGGGAACCCAAATTGGCTCCCTACTTGGAAGACTTTGATTACTTCTCTATTGTCGACCTGACCGAGGACTCCT
>JAJFLL010000310.1 GCA_021772695.1 Deltaproteobacteria bacterium | reverse complement strand
GTTCCTGGGCAAATAATTTTTTGGCATGGTGGTTGAGCTTTTCGCTGCAGTATTTTTTAAAAAACTGAATGCTGGCCGATTCTTGCACCGATGTTTTTATTAATTCGGGAGAGACGGCCTCATCGCTGCATTGTTTGAGGCCTGCTTCGTTCATTCCCACCAAGTGCCTGGCCACTTCACAGGCGTCGGTCATTTCGCCGTGGGCCTTGGCCTGCAAGGTCCGGGTCTCGGAGATGCCGGCACGAATCGCCAATTCATGGCTGTTGAGATCTAACAGACCGCCACAAAAAAAATTATCCTTGGTGTTTTGGTAGATAAGTTCCAGTTGTCCGTCGGATGTATCACGGTTTAAAACTAGAATATCGGTTGCAGGTATTTCGGCCTGGCGCTGGGCGCCAGCGACGTTCAATTTGCTTTGCAGTTGTATAGTGCAATATTTTTGATACCGCTGAACCGACGCCAATTGCTCCGCGCCCGCGGGTAAAGGTTTCAGGTGATCCGCCATAGTGCCCCTCAGCCCCAGCCGCTCCCCTTTTTAACCGGATGGGAATAATCAAGAATTCAAATGTCGGGAGATCACAACAAGGTAGGCAAGACGAGCACACCCCATGGCCCCCCACTCCTCAAAGAGAGTTATCGGAGCTGGTTTGGGTCGGTTGCGCCGAAAGATTATTGGGTCTTCAGGTAATCCTTGAGCAGGGGATCCTGCCAATCCATCTGGGCGGGATCCTGCACGGGCAAGGGACGCATGTCTAAATTGCGGTCATAAACAATTTTTTCGACATTTTGGGGCACGATGTGTTTATCGGCCAAGTAGGTGGCACATCCGGCCAACAAGACATCGCCAAAGCGACCGCCCATTTTTTTCAATCCCGGTTTACCGCGGGTCAGGCGATCGATGTTCCAGCCAAAGAGGGCCTTACGCGCCTTACTGCCACCCAAGTAGGTATAGACGCCAATCTTGGCCAGCAGACCGGTTCGGGCCTTAAAGGTATAGGCCCCTTCCATGCCGGCCATACCCACTTTGGCCATGCCGGTCGTAGCATCCACCGATTTGGTACCCTTCATGACCTGGCGATTGGCCCGGGCCCAAATGCCCCAGCGTTTCATGGGCGCAAGATTTAAGGCCTTGGATATTCGCAGTCCGCCGTAGGTGCCGAAGAGCATGATGGAATTGCGGGCGAACTCGTCGGGTCCGTCGATGGCGGCTTCGTCACTCCAGGTGCGCAGTGGCGGGCCTTCGCATTCGGTAAATAGTTTGGCGGCTCCGCAGACCAAATTGGCCGCTCCCGCGTAAGTCCATTGGCCAAATCCGCCGCCGTCACCCTTCATGTCCTTGAGCATTTCCATGGCCTTGGGGCGGTACTCTTCACCGCCGCGTCTCACCAGAAAACCCAGGGAGGATCGGGCAAAATACAGGTTATTCAGCACCCCGGTGCCGTTATACAAAACGTCGAAATTTCCCGCGTTACCCCCGCCAAAACCCATGAAACCCGGGCGTTCTTCCTCGGCGAACTTCATGACCTTTTCGTAGCGTTGGTTGAGTTCCTTGGTGGTGGCGATGTCAAAGAGTTCTGAAAAGGGGAAGGCGTTCTCTAATATTTCCGCCGCATCGGCACCGGAAATCTGGTGCTTTTCCTCGCCCAAGGTGACTTCCATATCACCGGCGGTCTTTAATTGGGCCAGAACTTCCTGGGCAGAAACCTTGGCGACGCCTTCTTGGGCAGGCATGGTTCTCCAGGACCAATTGCCGGCGTCATCGGTTTTTAAGGCTTTATCCGCCACCATCTTGAAGGCGGCAATGGCTTTAGACCGTTCCACATAATTTTCAGTGGCTTGTTCGATGGCAAAATTGTCGCCCACAAATGGAGTGGCGTCTTTTTCGGTCCAAGCAAATTTTCCGGCTCGGGCCAGTTCCAGGTCGGCCACCTTCAGGTCCTTCGGATCATAGCCGAATAATTGCCCGGCCCAGCGGCCGATGGAGGTAACATTCAAAGCAAATTTTCCTGGGGAAAAACTGCGTTCGGCAGTTCGAATTTCTTCGGTATAGAGGCCTTGATTATAGACATCTAAATAATCATTCAGATTATTGATGGGTCGCTTGGCGCTCCAGCGCAGTAAATTCTTTGAAATCACGCCCCAACGTTTTTGAATCAGGGTTTCGGTATGTTGCATGAATACGGCAGGGTCCGCACCGGTAAGCCCAAGTTTTTCACTCAGGGCTTTGGCCTCTTTGGCGTCTAACTTTTTGTCTTCGCCGCCGGCATCGATGAGCATGCGTACCATGGCGTATTGTTCGAAGAGATCCTTGGCTTGCTTGGCCTTGTCGTCGGCGATAACGTTGCCGGTTTCGGGATCGACTTTAAGGTCGGTGCCGGCAAGGTGTTCCACCATTTCATCGGGACTAAGATTGGTGATGGCGCGGATATTGGCCGAATACAGTGGTGAAAGATCGATGGGTTTTGGCTCGGTCATTGGGACGACTCCTCATCAAACCAAGAGATAGCACCGGTAAAATGACCGCTGCAGCCTCATGGATAACATGGCTTTTTTGTCGTCCCCTCGTCTCCCCAGAATCAGGACAAATCGGAGGGATTAATGGCAAATGGTTGGAATTTCTAACAGAATACCCATTTGCACCCCCTTAACCCGGACATAGAATCCGGACCTTTTGAGTATCGTCCAGTAGGTTCATTTGTTGCGTAGCAGGCTTGCGTCCAAAAAATCTTACCTTTAAACCTTTTTGAGGAAATTTAGGCGAACCGAATTCAATGAAAGCTAGGGGCACAACTTTTGGCATTTGATTTCGATACTCCATTTGACACTTCCTGAGACCATTCAGGGATTGGAGGGGGCACAAATGGGACACGGACTAATTTTTCATTCCTCATTTGCGCCAATCAACAATTGAAGCAGTGATCACCATCAGGGGATCATAATACCTAAGGGACGCATTTGCGCCGTCTTAACCTGTAGTTTTGTCTACGGTGAAAGGTGCAACTATGCCGCCGAGGAGTGGATATGACCGATCGAGTAAATATAAAATCACTTTACCAATTACCTATGGAAAACTTGGAGGGGATGGAATTATTGCCGCCGGCCGAAATTGCCAAGCGCTTTCGGGGTAGCGATTTGGTTTATGATACCAGCGACCATACCTTAAAAAGGATATCCGCTGCGGCCGGTGACGATACGGTCTTGCGGGAAACCCATATCTACCGGGAAGCCGAGACGGTGGCTTTGCTACGGCAAGCTGATAGCAATCTAGATGGATTTCTGGATCTTACCGAAGCCAATACCCTACTGAAAACGCAGGTGGGACAATCGGGCGCCAGCGATGAGGTGCTCTATCCAGGTAAATTTTTACAGGGTGTGGAAATGCTCATGGCCAACCGCTATGACCCCATCGCCCGAAATATTCAAAAGATCGACGGCGAGGGGGCCAGCCAACCGCTCATCACCTTATTACAGACCTACAATACGGGATTATTACAAGACGAAGTGCGCCATGCTCATTCGGTGTTACCCGTTAACGGTCTGACCAAAAGCGCCACCAACGTCGTACTTTTTCTGCCGTCTGCCGTGCATAATATTTTTACGGACGATCAGGACGACGCGCCCCTGATGATGGGCACCGCCTTGGCCCAAAGCGATGCGGAGTCACGGCACCAACGGGCCGAAACCGCCATCGGAAATCTGAAACAAGTTTTTGTGTTGGGGGTCGCGGCCGGTGAAGAGTGGGCTCTATTGGGAAATTTGGAAGAGGCCCTGCCTAAACTCAGTAGCGAAGATCGAGACATCATCGTCGACCAATTAGCCGGAAAAAAAATCGATAAGATCCTTCATACCCAAGATCCTGAGGAACGTTTTCGGCTCATGTCGGAGTTTGCCGATGGGGAGCGTCCCGGATTTCTGGGATTCGGCGGTGGCAACACTTCCGATAGTTCCTTCTGGAATTACCTGGGTTGGAGGCGCAATACCTATTTCTCCCTGTCCATTCAACACTACTTGGTGAAAAAGGCCAATGCCGGTGACGTGGATAGCGATGAGTTTCGTCGCAAACAAGCCAGGGATACCATTCAGGATATCAAGGGCGAAGGCGGCGGTTTTACCAATATGTTTATGGTGGGACTCACCAATGTCTTGTCAGTGGGTGGTGCTTTATTTGAGCCGACACCCTACCGGGAATGGGGCGATTGGGATGAGATGAACGGTGTGGGGCGACTGGCCAATGGTGTCTTAGCGCTATGGGGCGGACACCAAATGATCAAGGGCGCTCGAGAGGCTTGGGCGGTGCGCCGGGTCCACGGCATGAACGGGTTGCGCCAAGTGTGGTGGCAGAACGCCCGTCCTTGGAAACCGCTTCCGGTGAAAGCCTTGGGTACGGCTGCAGCCACGAAGAATATGGGTTTTGAATTGACTCAAGCCGATCGCGTTTTCAACGGTGCGGCGGCCCTAATCAAATGGCCCTTTCAAAAAATCTTTTTCCCCCTCACTTGGATGGGTGCGCAAATCAAAAAGCGTCTTCCTTTACTGAGTAAAAGTGATGATGCGGCTTCGGCGGCCATGACGGCGCAAAGCGGTGGCAAGATGGGGAAATTGGCCCACGGAATTTTATTGTTGGGAATCATGCAGTACGCCGATGAAAAAATCACCGGTCCCGTCTCACCCTTTGAGATGGGTTTTGAGGAGCGCGAGAAACGCACCCTCGATGCCAACCGGCCGCGGCAATTGCAGGATTTTGATCCCCTGGCTTATCCAAATGGGGTTCCCAAAATCAAACCGGAACGACTTTAGTTTAAGGTCCGGCGCAAGCTGGGCCTTAACCTCACCCCCCTAGCTGCCCCGACTTTGCCTTTGGGCGGGTCGGGGTTTTTCGATGGGGTGTAAAAAAATAGCCCAGACCTAATGAAAGATCCGGGCTATTAGGGGGTGTGGTAGCCCCGCTCCCGAAAATTATCGGCAGCGGGGAGCTTTCGTATCGTAATCACTTTCCGTTCTAGTCCTGATCCTCCAAAAGGGGATCGGCTAGAGTGGGATCCGGCAAGGGTCGTAGATTCATGCTGTGGTCCCGGCTATAGGAGTTGAAGCTTTTCATGGTGTCCCATTCGGAACCTTCTGAATTTTTTTCGGCCTGACGGGCGGTGTTAGGAAGCAAGGCCTGTTGGGTCCATTCCATCAAGGCCAGACGAAACATCCAATTGGTAAAGGTGTCGCCCACGGTGATGCCGGTTAAGGGGATGCGGGCCCCGGTGATGGCCTTTTGGCCCTTGCCCAAGACACCCATGCCGGCTTTGGCCTGTTGGGTTCCTGGA
>JAJFLL010000309.1 GCA_021772695.1 Deltaproteobacteria bacterium | reverse complement strand
AAATCGTCAATCAGATCCCCTTTTCCGACCACGGGGCTTGCTTGGATCCGCCCACCGGCGATATCACCGGCCGCATTTTAGAATTTTTGGCCACTGTGGGTTACTCAAGGGATCATGCCATCGTGCAGCGGGCCATCAAGTTTGTCTATCGAGAACAAGCCCCCTGCGGTGCCTGGGACGGTCGCTGGGGTGTCAATTATCTCTATGGCACCTGGTGTGCCTTGCAGGGCTTAATTGCCATCGGCGAGGACCCTGCCCACCCGGCCATTCAACGGGCTTTGGAATGGTTGCTGTCTCAGCAAAATTCCGACGGTGGATGGGGTGAAAGTTGTGACGGTTATTTTGAAAATAAATATGTTCACCTAGATCGCTCGGTACCCTCTCAGAGTGCCTGGGCCTTAATGGGCCTGATCGCTGGAGGGCTCGTGGATACCGAGGAAGTAACCCGCGGCATTGAATACCTGCTCGATCGGCAAAATGACCACGGTTGTTGGGATGAAGAAGAGTTTTCCGGCACCGGATTCCCTGGTCATTTTTATATTCGCTACCACGGGTACCGACATTACTTCCCTCCCCTCGCCCTTGCCAAATACCGCAAGGCTATGGCGCTCTTACGCAAAAAACAAAAAGACAGCTCACCCATTCACCTGGTGGGATAATCTCAGCGTTTCAATACCCTCAATTTTTTAATTGGTAACCCGTATTAAAGATCCATCGCACCGTTAGCATACAAGTGATCAAGATAACGGCGATCATGGCCAGACTGATATCTACCCCCACATCGGCTTGCCCATAAAAACTCCACCGAAACCCACTGATCAAATAAACCACCGGATTCACCATGGAAATTTTCTGCCATAGGGGTGGCAGCATCTTGATGGAGTAAAAGCTGCCACCAAGAAAGGTCAATGGCGTCACGATCAATAAGGGGATGATTTGCAACTTTTCAAAGCCGTCGGCCCAGATGCCGATTAAAAACCCAAAGAGGCTAAAGGTCACCGAGGTCAATAGCAAAAACATTACCATCATAAAGGGGTGTTGAATTTCCAGAGGCACAAAAAGGCCCGCCGTGGCCAAGATCAAAACTCCCAAGATAAAGGATTTACTGGCCGCGGCCCCCACATAGCCCAAGACAATTTCCACATAGGATATGGGCGCCGATAACACTTCATAAATGGTTCCGGTAAATTTGGGAAAATAGATACCAAATGAAGCATTAGAAATGCTCTGGGTCAAAACCGACAACATGATGAGGCCGGGGACAATAAAGGAACCATAACTGATTCCATCGATTTCAGTTATGCGGGATCCGATAGCGGAACCAAAAACCACGAAATATAACGATGTGGAAATGACCGGCGAGGCTACACTTTGCCAGATAGTCCGCCAAGTGCGGGCCATTTCAAATAAATAAATGGTTTTGACAGCCCGCATTTTCATCGTTTTCTCACCAATTCCACAAAAATTTCTTCAAGGGAACTTTCTTTGGTGTGTAAATCCTTCACCTGAATACCGGCATGGATCAATTTTTCAAATAATTCAGAAATACCATTATCTTCCTTTTGGGAGTCGTACGTATAAATCAGTTGAGATCCATTCATTTTTAAATTGTAGGTGGCCAGGCTCTCTGGAAAATTTACGAGGGGTTCTTTTAAGTCTAGGGCCACGTGTTTGGTCCCAAGTTTTTTCATGAGGTCAAATTTATTTTCGATGAGTATGATTTTTCCATGATTAATAATCCCAATACGATCAGCCATTTCTTCGGCCTCGTCGATATAATGGGTGGTGAGCACAATGGTCACGCCGGATTCTCTGAGCTCTCGCACCTGTTCCCACATGCCCTTTCGCAATTCCACATCAACACCAGCAGTGGGTTCGTCGAGAAATAACAATCTCGGCTCATGGGCCAAGGCCTTGGCTATCATGACCCGCCGCTTCATGCCCCCAGAGAGAGTCATTAATTTATTATGGGTTTTATCGCTAAGGGAGAGGTCTTGTAATAATTCTTTGAGGTATGGCGGGTTGTTAGGTTTGCCAAATAAGCCCCGGCTGAAATTCACCGTATCCCAAACGGTTTCAAAGGCATCGGTGGTGAGTTCTTGTGGAACTAGGCCTATTAGTGATCTTGCTTGCCGATATTCGTTTACAATATGGTGACCGCCCACTGAGACCGAGCCGCTCGTCAGATTGGTAATACCGCAAATGATATTAATTAAAGTAGTCTTGCCGGCGCCATTGGGACCCAAGAGGGCAAAGATTTCTCCGGGATGGATCTCAAGGTTGATGTCTTGCAAGGCCTTAAAACCGCCGGCGAAGGTTTTATTCAGATCGGTGATGGACAAAATGGACTGCATCCTAGCGGATTTAACATTTTCTCGGAGTATTGGGCAATGAAAGCTTGGCCATTGTCGGCGTGACGCCTTGGTCCAATGATGGCGATAGAACTTTTATGCCAATGATGAAATCAGCAATTTGGGTTTAGAATTATTTTTAGATTTCATCTTCGGGAGTGAAATCGCCGTCTAAAATTTCGCCGTCCTTGCCCTCTTTGCGAAAGAAGACAGGACCGGGATACATTTCGGCAATTTTTTGCTGCACGTCATTGATTTGGCTTTTGGGTGTGGAGGTTCCCGCACCGATTCCAATATGACGCACCCCTTGTAACCAGTCGCTACGAATAAGATCTGGTGAATCAATATGGTAGGTGGTTTCTGGCAGGTATTTTTTAGAAAGGTTTGCCAAATTGGTGGTATTGCTTGAGTTGAAACCACCAATTATCAAAAAGGCATCGACCCATTGCGCCAGGTCTTCTACAGCCTGCTGCTGGTTTTTTACGGGCTTGCAGCGAGTGTCAATGGCACGCATTTTTGGGTACTTGGTCTCACGAATGTAGTTGGTCAGGTGTTGAAATTTCTCTTTAGTGATGGTGGTCTGACAAATGGCCACCGTTTTTGCTCCCAAGTCATCGGACAGGTTATCGACATCGGCCTCGGAATAAACCACCTTAATGTCTCCGCCATAACTTCTAGAGGCGATGATTTCGGCATGGTCGGGATTTCCGATGAGAATTATGCGATAACCCTCATTCTCGAAGGTGGCGATTTTTCGATAAACCCATTTGAGTAATACGGGACAGGTGGCATCATGAAAGGTTATGCCCTTTTCCCGTAGGGCTTCCTTGAGTTCTTTGGGATAACCGTGAGCGGTAATGACCACTTCTTTGACTTCTTCCTCGGACAGATCGTCTAGTGCCTGGTACCTTTCGTAGATGGGAATGCCCTTTGCGGCCAGGTTGTTGACGATTTGAGGGTTGTGCACGATGGGGCCCAAAATGGGCTTTCTATGTTGCTCGGCCAAGTCGATGGCGGCCTCCACACCGAAACAAGTGCCCGCCGAACGGGCCACAATCACCTCTAAACCATTTGTTGTTTCTGTCATGTACCACTCCTTGCCCACCCGCTTGTGCCTGTCAAGGCAATCGGACCGCCCCCTAAAAAATCAAGGGATAAAAGTGATGAAATTTTAGTCACTTAGGTGGTGCCAAATAGACCGGTCGAAAGGTACCTTTCGCCATGGGAAGGCAATACGGTCACGACTCGTTTTCCTGCGCCTAGGCGTTGGGAAACCTGCAGAGCTACCGCAACAGCGGATCCAGAGGAAATCCCGGCGAGGATGCCCTCTTCCTTGGCCAAACGTTGGCTCATGGCCTGACTGGTTTCGTAATCAATCAAAACCACTTCATCGATGACCTCTCGGTTAAGAATATCTGGGACAAAGCCTGCGCCGATTCCCTGAATACGATGGGGTCCGGCCTTACCCCCCGACAATACCGGACTTTCCTTGGGTTCGATGGCCACGATCAAGCATTGGGGATTTTCTTTCTTAAAAGCCTCGCCAACACCCGTAATGGTGCCGCCGGTACCAACTCCAGCCACGAAGGCATCTGGCACCCCCCCGAGGGCCTTAATGATTTCAGGAGCGGTGGTTTTGCGATGGACTTCTGGGTTGGCGGGATTTTTAAATTGTTGGGGCATGAATACATTGGATTCTTTTTCAGCCAACTCATGGGCACGTTCGATGGCCCCACGCATGCCCTTAGGTCCCGGAGTCAAAATCAATTCGGCACCAAAGGCTCGCAACAAAGTTTTTCGCTCTTGGCTCATGGTCTCGGGCATCGTCAAAATAAGGCGATAGCCTCTCGAAGCGCAGACCATGGCCAAGCCAATGCCTGTATTGCCGCTGGTGGGTTCGACAACCACCGTTTCGGCATTGATGAGGCCGCGTTTTTCGCCGTCTTGGATCATATTCAAGGCGATGCGGTCTTTGACCGAACCGGCGGGATTTTCACCTTCTAGTTTGGCCCATACTTCGGCCCCACCCGGAGAAACAAATTTCGTCAGGCGCACCAAGGAAGTGTTATAAACTAGTTCGAGTACGTTGTTTCCCAATTGCTTCATCGGTTAAACGGTATCCAAGCTCAATGAACCTCGGGCTGTTCAGGTAAGCGGTTCAATTCTTCTGAAAGACGATCTTCAGGCAAGATGTTTTTGTCTCGAGCCATTAAATCTCGTAGTTCGTCTATTTCTTTTTCTAATTCTAAAATAGTTTTCTTTTTCATTTTCAATTGTCGGCTTTGGGAAAAGGCGTTGATGGCCCCAATTAAGGCGGCAAATAGCATTCCAAGGGTGAAGGCGATGATCAGAAGATAGCCCACTGTAAAGTCGATAGATTCCAAATTGAGAAACGGTGGCAGGCTGAACTTGAAGCTGATGGGAACCGCCAAGCTATTGGCCTCGGGAGAGGAGTTGGAAAGAAAAAAATTAACGATCAAAAAAATGAGCAAGGCCGCTAATAGAACCTTAATGAAACGCCAAAATGCCATATTCAGTTTATCCTCATTTTCTACTACGCCGTTTTTTGGCAATTGCGGCAATGGCCGGTGCCAAACGGTCGTAAGTTTCGCTCAAATGTTCCACCAATACCTTGGTGTCTGCCAGTATTGGCATGTAATTGGTATCACCGGCCCATCGCGGCACTACATGCAAATGGAGATGGTCTCTGATACCAGCCCCGCCGGCGGTGCCTAAATTCATACCCATATTATGGCCCTGCGGATGCATGGTCTGTTCCAAGGCCCGATGGGTGATCCCGAAGAGCTCCATCATCTCAGTGTTCTCAGGACGTTTTAAATTATAGGGATCTTTGATATGCCGGTACGGGACCACCATCAAATGACCGTTATTGTAAGGGAATTTGTTTAAAATGACAAAATTATAACGACCCCGGTACAGAATCAAATTATCACGGTCGTTTTTTAATTTAGGTAAATTACAAAAAATACAGGCTTTATCCTTGGGCCCTAAAATAAAGGCCATGCGCCAAGGAGCCCAATGTTTTTTCATTCGCCGCTCGCTGCCTTCGGCGCCTCTAAAGGTTGTCCTGCCTCAAAGGCTTGATTAATGCGTTCTTTGAGTTCCTTACCTACCTTGAAAAATGGAACTCGCCGGGTATTGACAAATACTTTGTCGCCACTTTTGGGGTTACGGCCTTGCCGGGCGTCGCGAACCCTCACCTCAAAACTCCCAAAACCTCGAATCTCGATGCGTTCCCCCTTACCCAGGGATTCGGTCATTTTGTTAAATACCGTATCG
>JAJFLL010000308.1 GCA_021772695.1 Deltaproteobacteria bacterium | reverse complement strand
CAGCAAGGCGCTGAAAGTTCCCGAACCGCCGGGAAACTTACCCTTCTTTGTGCTGACCGGAACTTCAGGAGGCAGGCTATCGGTGGCAAGGGAGGTCTTGGCCGCCAAGGGCATGGAGTTTTTTGCTGCTGCGGGAATGGGTGGTGGTAAGGCGCTTTGTGCCTCAATCATATCGGGAGTAATTTCTGAGACCGGCTCCACAATGCGAATCATGGTGCGGGTACCCTTTCGGGACTCATAAATATACATCCACGCCTCGCTACTCTCCAATATCCTTTCAAAACGCCCAGGTCCGAAGCGCTTCAACATTACCCGGGCCACTTGGGGGATATCCTTGGCACTGCGGGCGGTAACGGTGACTATTCCCATGTCGATGGGATAATCATGCACCTTGCCCACTTCTCCCAGTCCCGTCATCACTTGTTCACCGATATAGGCGATGGGGGGAATTCCTCTGAGGTCATCATGGGCAGCCCTATTGCCATTGGGTAAGACCAATTCTTCCAAGGAAATTTCCATGCGGAGGCCCGATTCCACGTCTAAGACCAAGGGAAGTTCCTTTGGATGTTTCGGCATCATCTTTTCGACCATGGCCCACTCAAGCTGGTAGACATCATCGAGGCGTTTTCCCACCTGTTCGTAGGCCGTCTCAAAAAGAAAGATCTTTTCTAGGCCCGCGTTGAGTTCCGTTTCGAGTCGGTTCCGCTCCGATTCTTTTTCGATAATTTTTTCGACGCGCCCCTGTCGCGATAAAACATCATAGCCCAAGTCTTGAGAAATTTTCTGATTGGAAGGGTTCATTTCTTTAAGGGGGGTTTTTAAAAGATAGATTTCAAATTCCACATTCCACAATTGGGTTTCCAGATTTTTGGCACCTTGAAGAAAGGTCAAAGCCTCATTGGCCAATCGTCCCATTTGCCCCATATGCCTGGTTTGGATTTCAGAACTAGAATTCCCGGTATTAAAATTTAGACTTCGCCCCCACTTCTCTAAGATTTCTAATTTGGGAGCCATCTGCCGTACCTGGGGCGGCGCCACGTGGGGATCCGTTGCCACTTGATGGCCCACTTTGGCCGGGTCGGGAGTGGCAAAGTATTGTTCCGTTACCGACTGGGATTCGGCCAAAAATTCATTGTCTACTTTGTAAACCGGTTTTACCTTTTTAGAGGCACCCTCTTTACTGGGCGGAGCGAGGCCCAATGCTTCATTGAGGTCGGCAAATGAAAAGCTCTCTTTGCCTTCGACCGATTCCGCAGGTTTTCGGGCCTCTAGGTTATGAGGTGCCAAGGCCTCACGCCACTGGCCTTTCAAGGTGCCTTCCACCCAAAAATCCCCGCGAAAGGGACTTCTTAGCAAGGCCTTACCTCCAGGGGTTTGGCGAAGGTTTTGGTAAAAGAATTCCAATTCACTTTTTGCCTGAGTTTTTCCTGCTTGCAGGGCTCGTTGGTATTGGGCGCGAATGGCCAAAATCATTTCATTGTGGAGTTGCACCAATTTTTTCGGATCTACTCGACTAAAGGCCTGAGCTTCGGCCATGGCCGACGTCATGATGCCCTGTTCCACCATGCCTTGGAGTTGTTCCCGATGCTGGACTATTTCAGTGGATAAATTGGCCACACCCTCGAGCAATTCGCGGGCATCTTCGGTTCGCAGTATCTCACTCTTCACCAGATGATCGATCAGTACCGGATCAAAGGTATTTTGGATGGGATGTTTTTTCGCATCGGTAATTAAGACAAAGTGTCCCGCTCCCAAACCTCGGGTCAATAATTCTCCTGAAACTAAATTACTGGCACGGGTCTCTACTTTAGCGCCGGGGAAACGGCCTTGCATAGAATCGGTAAGACCGCTCAACATGCGCATCAAAAGCGTGGGGCGGGCCAATTTGGCATCCACTTGAAGGTAGCCGATCCTGAGGTGAGGTGGCTGACCGGTCGCACCCGCTTGCACTTGGTAGTCTAAATAAAAGGACTTCGAGCGGTAGTCCCCCTTAAGTAAAAAATCCACTTTAGCCACGCTGGTAAGGTTGGCATAGGTGTCTGCAACCAAAAAGTGACGACCGCCCTCGCCTTCAAGGTGAGCCACGATGAGGGTATCGGCCTTACGATGGGCAACGGGCACCATGCTTTCTATTTGATTAGTGATGGCGATGGCATCGTGACCTCGAGCGGCCACCAATTCTACATGAATTTCTTGGCCAAATTGTTGCTTCAGGGAGCGGACCAGACTTGAGGTTGCCCTTTCACCTAGGATCTTCTTGGGGGAACTTACCGGAGACAATTCCGGTGGTAATATCTCTACTTCTAAGGAACTCCGTGCCGCCCAGGGTTGGGTGTCTTGGTCATCGGTGTTGACACGAGATTTCTTCGATAATTCGTGAACGCGAATTTGCCCCTGTTCTTCCACGAGCTTTACCCTGCCCTGTTGCACCTCTTTTGTATAAGACCGTAGCTCGGCGGCGGTTTTTCCGTGAAACCAGGCCCAGGTTAAAATTTGGGCCCGGTTCCTCGGGTGAGTGGATAATCCTGCCTCAGCCAAGGCCGTGGCAGCTCGTCCAAATTCGGGTGCAGATTTTTCCAAGCGTTTTAATTGAATGAGATCTAAGGGGCCCTTGGTACCGCTGGTACTGGCCTCCACATGGAGCACCTTTAACAACCGTTTCGCTTCAGGCGTCTTGGGTGTCCATGGGTCGCCCACTAGCTTTGGGCCATAACCTAGGGCACTAAAGACCCCTCTTAAAGCCGATCGTTCTTCCGGGGAGTATTTTTCCCAGATGGTCTCTGGAAGGCCCTCGGCCATGCGGCTGCGCACCAAGTGGCGCTGCTTGGATACCTGAGCGGGTTCGGTGACCGCGAGCACATCCCAGGAAACCGCATTGGGTTCCGATTTTAATTGAAGCTTTAGTTCTCCGTTCCAAACCCCACGGGCGATCCCCTCGGCCTCTTTTAAAGTAATGGTTCCCTCAATCATTTTGACAAAGAGGACCCGGCGCAACAAGCTCGCCTCCATGCCCGCCGACTCCGTGGCCCAATGGAGGGTGGCATAGGCCTGGCGAACTTCTTGGGGGGAGCGATGGCTACGTTCCACGGCATCGACCACTTGGGTTTCGAAGTGATCCGCTTCCGTTCGGGAAAGATCCTCATTGAGTTGAAAGGCCACAATAGTGTCGCGATGTTGCGATAGGGTGTCGGCCTGTTTCACCGCAGGCAAAGGAACCTCTTCACTAGGGATTTCCTCCAGACGAAGTTTACCCTCCACCAATACAAATCGTAGTTTGCCCTCTACCAGTCCGCGGTCGATATTTTCTAAAGTACTTTTATCCCAACCGGAACGCAGGATCTGTTCCAATAAATTTTGCCGGATTTTCACCTCGGTAAATCCACTGCGTTCGGCCCATCGGGCTTCGAGATGGAGCACGCCTTCCCAGGCCCGAGTCATTTCTTGCGGATTTTTTAAATAGGGCCGCGAATATTCCATCAGGGCTTCGTGCAAGTTGGTAAATTGCCGGGATCCGGCAGGAACTTTTAATTGCTCTAAGACCGAGATGGCCATGGTATTGGCTTTTAGTGTTTGCTCCCACCCCTTGGTGAGCGGGGACACGGCCTTATGGGCCAAACGCATGTGGGCATCCATCAAGGCACTTTGAAACAGACGCAGGGCAAAAGGAGCGTCGGTGGCCTCATGAAAACCAATGCCCTCGTTGATATACCCTG
>JAJFLL010000307.1 GCA_021772695.1 Deltaproteobacteria bacterium | reverse complement strand
TCGCGGTATTCATTTGGCCGAACAAGGGGCCGATTTTTTAGAAGTCTTTGAATTTTATCAGCAGGAGGGCTACGAAACGCCCGACGCCTTCCGCAATGCGATGCGGGTCTTTCGCGGCGGGGTCATTACCGGTGGGGCGCCCTATACCAAAGACATTGCCTATTGTAAGGGCTTTATTGAAAACTATAATTTTTTACGTACGGCCGTACGCATGGGCCATGTGGATCTGTTGCGATTTTTTTTCGTGGGCAAGGTCAACGTCAGGGATATTCCCTTACTCTATGAGAAATACCGTGAGGGCATCGTGGATCGACCGGCCTTATTGCCGCCACCCTTTGAAGATCTGAGCCCTCTAGTGGTGTGGATGTGCTTTTCGAATTTTCTCAATCAAGTGAATTTGGCGAGCGTACAAGAAGATTATCAAAAGCTGTTTAAAAAATTTAATCTCGAAAGTTCTTAAACTGCAGGGGAATGCCAAAATCGGTGCCTTTTAGTAAAGTGATGGCTTCTTGCAGATCATCACGCTTTTTTCCGGTAATTCTCACCTGGTTGTCTTGGATCTGCCCCTGCACTTTCATTTTACTTTCTTTGATCAATTTGACGATTTTCTTTCCCGTCTCGGTGTCGACACCCTCTTTGATCTTCACCTCGCACTTGGCCGTGCCGGCGGTGGCATCTTCTATTTTTCCGAATTCTAAGGCCTTGGCATCGATACCCCGTTTGATCAACTTGCCCAACAGGACTTCTTGCACGGCCTTCACCTTATATTCATCGTCGCTCATGAGCTTGATAAGATTTTTCTCTAATTCAATCTCAGTCTTCGATCCCCGAAAATCGTATCGGGTGGTGATTTCCTTTCGGGCCTGATTGACCCCGTTGTCGACTTCCTGGCTATTGACTTCACTGACTACATCAAATGATGGCATAGGGTTCCTCCGAGTTAGGTCTTTTTAGAAAGGCTGATGAAAAAGGTCAAGCTTATGCCGCAGAGCGGCAATGTTAAGAAAAATATTTGCTATGGTAAAAATTGCGCTCCTCCCCATACAATACGAAAAGGTTCGGAGGTACCTAATTGATGAAAACAATGTTTCGCCTAAATATGATGCTGGGATTTGCCTTCGGGTTGATGGTTTTGGGGTCTTGTGTCGGGCAAAATTCAGCGGTGCTAGACGCCGATTCGAATCCCCAGACTGAAGAATCCGCACAAGGACTCTCGGGAGATTCCGCCCTCAATCAAGAAGCTGGGGCCGACGATTTCGGTAATTTGGGTGGTGATAACTCCCTGCCCAATCCTGAAACCAACTCACCGGAGAATCCCGGCGATGGAGGGATGCAGCCGAATCCCACAGGCATTAATGTCGCGGTAATTGATAAGACAAAAACCGGCATCTTTCAGGGTGTTCAAGGCGGTAAGGTGACTTCAGCCACCTACTGCACCCAAAAATTCAATGAATGTAAAGACGAAGCCGGAACCATTTCAGCCGAGGCCGCTTGTGGCACCAGCCACCAAAAATGCATGGAATATGGGAATTGCCAGACTGAGAAGGCGGTCTGCCTAGAAAATAAAGTCGCCTATTCCGAGTGCAGTTATAATTATGATCTCTGCGATTTAGGCAAAGAATGTCTTCAGGTGAGAAATGATTGTTTGAGCGTTTACGGAGGAAGTCCTTCCCAGTGCCAAAACGCCTATAAGGATTGTCAAACTGGCATTAAGGTCAAATACGATCACTGCATCCAGCTCAGAAACCAATGTTCCAGTAACTATCAAGGTAACGCACAACAGTGCCAGACCGTCTATAATGATTGTCTCGACAATATTTAGCGCAGTTCCTTGACCCCGGGTTTGGTAAAGACGAAGCCCTCTGCGGGTAGACCTTGATTCGATTGCAAACGGCTAAAACTATAATGGCTTAGGTTATTGCTATCGGTCAGAAAGTAAACTTCTGTTGCCAAATGGGTCTTTGCATCAAAACCCATCACCATCCATTGAATCTGGCTCTGTTTTTTCAGGGGGGTCAATTCGAGCCAATCTAGATTTCCCTTTTTCGCACCAAGGTTTTGCCATTTTTTCTCATCAACGGTCTCAACGGCAAAATCACGCTTGAGATTTCCCAAGCCACCTAAAAAACTTAAGGCCTCGGCGGGAACCCGCTCATCATTGACCTCGTAGACCTCAACTTGTTTGTCACCGCTGCGATAGACCCAAAGGGTTTTACCGTCGGAGCGGTATTCCCGGCCTTTTTTACCGGCATATTCGATGGCGAATTTTCCCGGTTTTTTAAATTGTGCCTTCCCCTGTTTTTTCACCTTGCGCTCCAAAACCTCTACATAGGTCTCTTGCACAAAATCCATAGTGAGGTCTTGGGTGGCCTCATAGGCTGACTGGACCTTGGTAGCCACTTGATCAGGAGATTGAGCGAACAGTTGAGGAGAGAGTACCATTGCCATTAATATGGTAAAGAGGCCGGTCAGGCTTCGACTGAACAATTTTTGATCATTTGCACACATAGTAAACCGATCCTTAAACCCCAAACGGATAAAATCCCAATAAAAACCTATTAAAATATTGGCACGATTTTTGGTCTTTCCTCTGTAGTAATGACACCAAGATGGAAAGAACTCATGATCATCGTGCGACCCGAAAAGGCCTTGGTGGCCGAATCGGTGCTTTGGGACGGTGGCGCGGACTATGTCACTCGGCAATCGGTCACCGGCCGTGGCAAAGAAATGGGCGTCACCTTTATCCGTGCCTGGCTCGGCTGGCGCCGGAAGTCCTATCCCTTTCTACGTAAGACCTTACTCACAGCTTTAATTCCCGAAAAAAACGTTTCAGCCCTAACTCGTAAATTGATCAAACAGACCTCTACCGGCAGGTATGGTGACGGAAAAATATTTCTCTTACCCACCCTTCAAGGAGCATCATCTTCATGCAAATGATTCGGGCCATCATTAGGAGCGACCGGGAAGAACCCGTCATACAGGGTTTAGAGAGCGGCGGTTTTGTTTGTTATACCAGGTGGGAAGTCATCGGCAGAGGCAAGCAGAAAGGAATTAAAAAAGGCGATTTTCACTACCTCGAGCTTTATAAAACCTGTTTGATGGTTGTGGTCGAGGACGACGAAGTTGATAGTGCTAGGAGCATTATTCAGCGCCATGCCCTGACGGGCAAAGTGGGTGATGGAAAAATTTTCGTCACCCCAGTCGAGTCGGCTATGACCATTCGCACCGGTCGATCCGAATTATAAGTCCATCTCTCGCCAATCATAAAATCCTTGGCCATCAAGGGACTAAAGGCATATAAGTTCAAGTCTCTAAGGGAGGTAGTCATGAAAGCATTTCGAATTAGCCTAGTCCTCATTGCCCTACTGTGTCTCAGTGTTCCCGCGCACGCCGAATACGAAGGCGAATATGAAAGCCAATATGCTGAACCCAGTCTTTCAGGGTGGTTTCT
>JAJFLL010000306.1 GCA_021772695.1 Deltaproteobacteria bacterium | reverse complement strand
TGAAAGCGGCCACCTGCTGAGGGGAATCCTTAAATTGGTGAACATGGGGCGAAAAGGCCTGTACGGTGGTATAGATGAAGGCCAGTCCAGAACTTTCTAGAGGTTCCACAAAGCCCCCGGCCAGCCCGACCGCCACGCAATTTTTGACCCAGGCCCGTTCATGTCGACCGGCACGAATGACAATTTTTTGAAAGTCTAAGCGTGACGCAGTATCTTGCAGAAAAAGGCGAAACTCCGCTTCGGCCTCAGTGTCGCTTAAATGGGATGAAGAGTAGACATAGCCCACGCCCGCACGGGTTTGCAGTGGAATATGCCAAGCCCAGCCACTTTGCAGCGCTGAGGCTGTGGTGTAATTATTGATGTGAGAGGTATTTTCATTCTCAATAAGGTTGGTCGCTAAGGCCCGGTCACAGGGTAGGGATTTTTGGTAGGAATAAAATTTTTCTTTTAAGGCGCCGCCTAACAGTAAACTACGAAATCCCGAACAATCCACATACAGGTCTGCCGAGAGGTTTCCCAAATCACGACTCTGTAAATATTTGATGCTACCGTCGGCCCCATCAAGGGCGACGTTCTCGATTTCGGTTTCAAGAAATCGAACCCCTAGTTTCAAACAGTAATTTTTCAGGTATGGACCCAAGAGGCCGGCGTCAAGATGATAGGCGTATTCCACCATCCCCGTAAATTCGGGTTCTTCTATGGTTCGAGGGGCCTTAAAAAAATCACAGAGGCTGGGAATCATGGAAGTGGCTCCGGCAAAGGTTTGGGGCAGGCCGAGCAAATGGCCTTGCAACCAATATTCCGAAAGATCGAGCAGACCTTTTTTTGGCATATGCCCAAAGGGGTGATAAAAGGAATGGCTTTCCGAACCATGGCCTTTTCGCCAATGGGTAAATTTAATGGCCAATTTAAAGGTTCCGTTACAGGCACGAAAAATATCGGACTCGGGAATCTCAAGGATTTTTAGAATGTCGGCCAGTGTCGGCACGGTGGCCTCGCCAACACCAATAGGTCTGGATTCTTTTCCGGCGATGAGAGAAATCTCAATATTTTCCTTATGCTGTTTTTTTAGCAGAGCCGCCGTGAGCCAGCCGGAAGTTCCGCCGCCTAAGACGATGATTTTGGTAGACTTCGCATCCATTTGCTTTGACTCAATCACGAAAGAGGAGGTTGCGATATGATTTGTTTCATTTGAGAATTAATTTTTTGATACAAAGGAGAATTCCAAACTTCTTGGTGAAGATACTGCATTCCTTGATAAATGATTTCCTCAGGCCATTCGGTATTAAAAACCACATTTAAATTATTGTAATCTTCCCAGTTTAAATGAGCTTTTAATTGGTGGGCCTTGCTCATCTCCTCAAATACCCTGGTTCCAGGAAATGGGGTTAGAATGGTGAAATTACAGAGAATAGGCACCGAGGTAACGAAATCCAAAATTTGATCCAATACGGGGTTCAGTTTATCTTGGTCCCCTAATATAAAATTTGCCACCACAGCGATACCATGGTCATTAATAATTTTGATTTCTTCTTGATAATCTTTGACGTACTTACTCTTCCATTGACTATATTCCATCATGGTTTCAGTAACTAGGCTTTCTAAGCCGATGGCAACTACGGTACAGCCGGATTGCTTCATGGTTTTGAGTAGATCAGGATGCTGGGCAACCGATATGTCGGCATACGAGTTCCATTTGATGTTGAGTGGTATTATTTCTTCTAATATTTGCGAAGCGGCCTTTCGATTGACGAAGGGGTTGGGGTCATTGAATTTAAAGAATAGTTTTTCATTCGGAAATAATGATGCAGCATAAGTAATTTCATCTACAACTTGAGTTGGTTTTTTTAGCCGCATTTTTGCGCCTGATTGTGTGGTAACACTGCAAAAGGAACAATCAATGGGGCACCCTCTGGAAAACTCTAAGGGAATAATGCTCAGAGAGTTTTCAGCACTAAAGTAGTCTTTTAGTAATTCAAATCGGGGAATAGGCACTTTCGACATTTCGCCCCAGGCACCTCGATAGGAATCTTTTAACCGATGATTTTTAAAATCATTTAATAATCCGGTCCAAACTTCTTCTGCCTCCCCGATGACAATTGTATCGGCAAACTTTTTGGCTTCGGAAGGCATACTCGTAACATGGGTGCCGCCTAAGACCACAGTTTTTTGGCGCACTCTAAATTGGGTGGCTATTTCATAGGCTCGTGTGGCCTGGGGCGTAAGTAAGGTTATGCCGATGAGGTCAAAGTCCGCATCAAAGTCAATGGCGTCGTAATTTTCGTCTAGGTATTTTACCTCAATCTCTGGCGGTGTCAGTGCAGCAACGGCTAGAAGGGCCAAACAGGGGAGTTTTGAAACCATTCGAGGTCGGATTTGAGTTAAAACATGATTTAGACCTGGGTCATTGGAATGATAAGGATGTTCAGGATTGATCAATAGAATCTTCATATCAAGTGATCATTATTCAGTGGTTATTGTCTGCTGTCAAAAGGTTATCAGTCTATGAGATTTCAAGACAGTCTAGAAAAGCAAAAAAAATCGAAAGGGTTGCGGTAACCAACAGCAAGACTTCCTTGAAAATCAGCCGTTAGGATCTTTTGAAAGTGCAGGTTGTAGTAAAACCCTGGGTATCTTCATGGGGATATACTGAATCATGGGAGTTCCCTTAATAATTTCCACGGCCTCTGTTTTTTTGGGTAAATTCCTAAAATCGATATCGACGCAGATCTTAAGTTGTCCGGCAATATTAGGAAAGGAATGAACCATGGATTGTCCTACAGAATAGCCAGGTCCATACGGATGGTTGGGTAAATTGAGCATTAGTAATGTGTAGTCCTGAGAGTTTTCATTAATTTTTACACCTGATTGAATGATCCATGCCTGGGCGCGCAAATCTCCAAGCATAAAGATATGTAACGGCCAATTCAAATTTTTAGATGGGAGTTGAGTGATGAAACCAGGAAATTCTTCCTGACCTTGAGCGATGGGGACCGTACTTTGAATAGGTTGAATCAAAAAGGGCTTTTTGTCACTTTTATCCCAAAAAGCGTCTATTTCAATTTTACCTTCCCTAAAGAAACGAATGGTGTAGGGCATGAATAAAGTGATGCCTATTTGCTCTCTAGCTTGAATTCCAGGGCAGGAGCTATGGTCCATTCCCAAGTTCGGGATATGAGCATGGAGTGAAGCCCAATCAGGGCGAAAACCCAGTGTGGGTGCAGGGATTTCAGGATGAGCGAGCGAGTAGGAAAGCTGAATATCGCCACAAGTATTTAGTAAAGGTTTTTTAGCCATAAAAATCTGGTAGCTAACTTAGCGAATGCCAATGCTATTCATGCTGAGTTAACCCTTGAAACCTAATTGTTTGCAGTATTTTCCTGAAAAAAAACTTCCAAAATCAAGCCTTAGGAATTTTACCTGATTCAAAAAAACTCTTTACCACATTAAAATCTAATTGGTGTTTTGCAAGGTAGTTTTGCAGAATCTCGTGGCTGAGCGGACGGTGGTCAGGAATTTCCGCTTTGAGGTCTTTAAGTAATATTTCTAAAGGAATTTCTAATAAATCGGCGATTTGGGGTAATTGGTCACCTGGAAAGTATTCTAGTTTAAATTTTGCCGACACAAAGTCTACTGTCTGGGGGTAGGGCAATTGGCGAATGGCAGGTAGGGCGTAATTTTTTGCCGTACGGGTCAACTCGATTAAATTGATATTGTCACACCACCCCCCTTTTTTTAGGAGGTGCACCAAAAGTTCCAAGGGCAGAGTTCCTCCGCCTTTGCCAAATCCCATCAGTGATCCGTCAAACCATTCTGCGCCATTTGCTGCGGCACAGCGTGCCAATTGCAGGCCGAGCCCAAGATTTTGATTGCTAGAGAAACCGAAGGGAATGATTTTTGAAACTTGGGAGCTTTCTAAAAGCGATTTGAAATTATCTTCCTGTAAATCCCCGAAGGTGTCTTCTAGAAATAATGCATTAATGCCCCATTCTTTAAAGGAGTTTGCAGCTTCTGTGACTTGCTGCGCTGACAATCCACTTATTCCTTTCAATATTGCCATGGATGATTTTTGCTGGGCGCTTAATTGGTCAAAAATCAATTTAGAGTCGGCGATTTCAGGAAAATAAACTCCGACACGGCCTATATGAAAAAGATCCTTAAGCGATTCAATTTCTAAAGCAGCCGAGTCCTCCACCGGAAACAATAAGGAATACTTTAAGTTTACAGACGATTTGGCGAGTGCTTTTAAATAGACTTTTTCACTGTGCAAACCACCTCGACCTTTTTTAAAGCTCCCAACTCCACACCCGTGAGAAACTTCCATATACTCTATGTTAGATCTTTTTAAACCCTGGGCGATTTCTACGACCTGTTCGGGTAAAAAAGAATGATTGATTTGGAAACCACCTTGAGGAATTGTGGTATCAATGATCTGAATTTGTTTGGGTGTCATTAGGCGAGTCTTCCTTCATCTTTGAGATGAAATTTTCATAATCTTCCCCGTATTTCTCAAAAATTCTTTTTAAATCATCGTCAGAGACCTGTAGTGACTCTCCGATAAATGAGCGGACGTTGGTGGAAAATTCCCAGACATTCTGGTGAAAGAAATGGGCCAATAATTCAAAAAAGGGATCGGAAGGAAAGTCCAGTTTAGATTGTGAGTAGGCAATATCTCTTAATCGACTATGGGGTGGAGTTTGAAAAAGTAACTTTAGATTTTCGTTCCAGATATCACCTAATTTTGGAACCGATATTTTGGAAAACATTTCTTTTTGCTGATACTTAAAAATTAGGGAAGCAAGGTTGGTGTTTCCGGAACCCCTACCAAGTCCAAGAATACTGGCGTCTAACCAGGTGGCGCCTTGTTTCCAGGCCTGAAGGGTATTGGCAAGTGCAAGTCCGATATGGTTGTGACCATGAAATCCTGTGGCAATTTTAATCTGAGAATGCATTGCAGCGAGATAGGTTTTGACTTCTTCAGGAGTGAAACTGCCGAAAGTATCCACCAGGTAAACTATGTCTGCGCCAAGTTCTTGGGCCTTCTTTGCGGCCACACCCACTTGCTCGGGGGTGCGTCCGTGGGATCGTACTAATTGTACTGAGACCGTCTTATTATACTTTTTTAATTTTTGAATAAACTTCTCGGCTTTTTCCACTTCGTCAATATTTACACCGACTCGTCCTAGTGAGATGAAATCGACTAAGCCAGGAATTAGGGGGAGACAAAAATCCATCGGACTAATGAAGATACTGATGTCGATATTGGGAGCCGCCTTTTTGGCGGCTTCAAGGAGTTCCTCATCATCCACTAAACCCGCCATTCCCATCATTCTTGAGCCAATGCCCGCTCCATGGGATATCTCTACATTTTTGATGCCCGCCTCAAATAATTTTACCGCGACTTCTGAAACAACCTCAGGAGTGTATTGATGATTGATTAAATAACTGCCGTCACGGAGTGTGACGTCCAAGATGGTGGGTTCAGTCGGAAGGGACATGGGAACGTTAGCCTAAAATTTGGTTGGTCGATTCTTTTTTTGTAATTTTTTAAGGTCGAGTACTTCTCCGGAAGGTTTTCTTCCACCTAGAGGTTTTTCAGAAGCTTTAACCAGCATGTCTTTAAGGTCTTTTTTGGTGACTTCTCTAAAATCTTTTCCCGCTTCAAAAGTACTTTTTTGTGAAACTTTAGATTGATCGGCTAGGTTTTGCAATTTTCCCAGTCGGATTTCTTGAACCCCCAATTCCATTTTTCGGCGAGGTGAGGGATAATTGTCGATCAGAGTTTTAATTCCTTCTAAAGTTTCACGGGTAACTTCCACATATTTTACGCCTTTATCGAGACTAATTTTTTCTTTTCGTTCGATATGGTCTTTATCGACTTTTAGATCTTCGCCCTTTTCCTTAATTAATTTTATTTGGTCACCAAAAAGTTCGCCGGCGCTTTTATTTCGATAGAATATTCCGTCAAAAGTATTTTTGATAAATTTTTCATCAAGGGAGGTGGAAGGGATCACGGAATTTTCAAAAATCTTCCATAATCGTTCCGCTGAATATTTACCTGTTCGCATTTTTAAAGGATCAAAGGGTTCCCCAACCTTGCGACAATAGCGAAACATGCCGAGAAAAATCATTTTATCATGGGTGATGTAGTACTTGCCGTCTTCTTGGCGACAATCATCAAAGGCCTGCTGCCAATGTTTTAATTTATAGCGTTCGGTATCGACAAGGCCTGAGTAGTATAGGGCGGGGATATCATTTTCAACGTAGACTACGTATTCAACGTCATCAATGATTTCCTTAGGGCACTTGGACCAAATGAATTCCATGGCCCGTCGGTTCACCTGGATAAGGGCATTGCGATCAGTCAAGAATAATCCTCCATTGCGCCTCTTTGGGGTGAGGGAAAAAGGCTATTCAATTGTAGGCAAATTATCGACCTTATCAAGATAAATTAGGAAAAGCTCATTTCAGAGCTACCTTCGTACCCGTAATCATAAGGAGAAGATTCGCCAGCGCCCCAGGGGCCGGATTCGGCGTAAAAGCTGTCAATGGAATCGATTTGACTCATGGTATCTTTATAATAGGCATCCATGTCGTCTTCGTGGGCCATGGCCCACTTCTCGAATTTAAGATATTCCTGTTCCTGTTGTAGTGCAGTATCCGATTCATGCATGCGGGCCATGGCATCTTGCTTAGAAGATTCTATCTGGGCATTTGCGGCCAAACGGGCCGAATCAATGGTGGCGCGGGCGTTCTCCGAAGCGACAAACTTTTGTGCTTCGGCGGCTTTTTCCGCGCTTTCCATAGCAGCATGGGCAGAAATACCACCTACGACGACTGCAGCAACGGCTACAGCAACGGCGGCTCCCCAAATTGACATAAAGCCTCCTTAAAAAGCGTTAGAAATGGAAAACTCTGAAAAGAGTCCCAATTTACTAAATATTATCGTGTGCTTAAACCCCAAGAGTTGCCAGAAAAAAAAGTCGCCATAAAGGTTGGTATCCAAAAATATATTAAATATCAGTAGCTTATCGCAACTTTTGTCGCTGGTCTTGCCGATAGACAAGCCTTAGAATGGTTAGACCTATGAAAATTGCCTTGATGACAGCCATACGGGAAGATTGCCGTACCCTAAATGAATACCTGAATAAGCGAGTCGCAGCCAACCTGGCCCCGCTTTATCTCGCAGGATTTTTAGAACGACAGGGCCTGCAAGTCGAGGTTCAAATTAAGGACCACCTCGAAGATTTCAATGATTTTAGCCCCGATCTTGTGGGTATCTCCTCGGTGACCGAGAATATCGAGGTGGCCAAGTCCCTCGCTTCCCAAGCCAAAGAACGTTGGGGTGCCATTACCGTTTTAGGTGGAGTTCACATCACCGCCTTACCAAAATCTTTACCTGTAGAATTTGATCTGGGTGTCATCGGAGAAGGTGAGATGACCTTCTATGAATTGGTGCAGTCCATAGAGCAGACCAAAAAGTTAGATAACTCGGTCCTTAAATCCATCAAAGGTTTGGTTTTTCATTCCGGCTCGCAAAGGGTATTCACCGGTTTTCGATTGGGGATCAATAATTTAGACGAAGTGCCGATTCCCACTCGAGAAAAGTACATTCAAAGCAGCCCTATCACTTATATGATGACTTCACGTGGTTGCCCCTATACTTGCGCCTTTTGTGTGATCCCCAATGTCTCCCCCGGTTATCGCACCTTTTCGCCCGACCTGGTCATTAAAGAAATTCTATCCATCAAAGAAAATTATCCCGAGGTGAAAAATATCCGTATTTTTGATGATTTATTTATCGTCAATGGGCGTCGGGTTCGTGAAATAGCAAAAAAAATTGACGAGGCTGGGTTAAATCAGGACCTTAGTTTTGGATGCTGGGGTAGGGCCAATTTGATTGATGATGCAATGATCGATAGTTTTAAAATGATGAATATGGCCCATGTGGCCTTTGGTGCAGAGTCCGGTAGTTCTCAAGTCTTGTCCTCCATCAAACCCGGAGTCAGTCTGGAAGAAAACCAAAGGGCCATTGACAAGCTTCACCAATCGGGAATCAAAGTGGCTTGCTCGGTCATTCTTGGTCACCCGCAAGAGTCTGAAGCCGACCTTATGGCCACCCATGATTTTTTATCGAGTAATTTAGAAAAACTTTTTGATGTGGAATTCAACGTAGCACTTCCATGGCCGGGAACGGAATTATGGGAGCGAGCCAAAAAACGAGGATTGGTTCACGATCAAATGGACTTTTCTCCCATCAGGGAGTGTGCCGATTTCTCCCAATATTCCACCGATTATTATCCCTATTTAAATGAATGCATCGCGCCCGAACGCTTTGATTACCTGATGGCAAAATTTAAGAAACTTTCTCGCCAGCTTGATCAAAGAAATGCTCGAGGCACTGATATGACCCTATTGACCGGGCTTGATCAGGTGTCCAGGTATCGATAGCCACCAGTATATCTATATGAAATTGTTATATAAAATTGAAAAGAACCGATATGAATCAACGGTTGGAGGCCCTTTGGTGATTGAAATGGCCGATGAAAAGGGCGACAATCATCAATAGTTCGGTGATTAAGAAACTTATGCCCCCCCGGGGTCCGATAATCATCACTGAAGCTGAGGCACCTTTAAAGGAGGAATACATCCATGAGTAACCCATTATCAGGAATTTCAAGTAGTGTTGGTAGTCTTACCGGTAGTCAAGGTGCCGAAGGTGCCGAAGGCGGAGCAGAAGGTGCAGCTGGAGGCGGCGGAGGTAATGTGGCCGGTGCCACCTCAAGCACCATCAACTCCACCAGCAATCAAGAACAACTCTTAGGCTCGGCAGAAAAATCCACTGAAACCAGCATGAAGGGTGCAGCCGATGCCAATAAAACTGCCCAAGAGCAAACCCGTCCGCAAAGTGCCGGTGAAGTCGCCGGAGACGCCGATGCGGAAGCCCGCAGTCAAGGCCTGGGTTAAACATCCCTTTAAAAATTAAAAAGTCTTTTGGCCCAAACTCAAACTAGAGTTTGGGCCTTTTAATTTCTATTGCCTGCCTTCAGAGGGCCTGTTACGCCTGGCATGGTGTCCGATATTTTGAAAAAATTGACCTCGGGCGACCGCTTGGCCCTATCTCGACTCATCACACTGGTAGAAAATCAAAGTGAAAAACTGCCCCAACTTATGGCCCAAATTCATGGTGCCCTCGGGAAGTGTTTTTATATCGGCATCACCGGTCCCCCAGGGGCGGGGAAGTCCACCTTGGTCAACGGTCTGATTAGTCGGGCCAGGGCGCAAAATCAAAAAGTCGGTGTGGTCGCCGTTGATCCGAGTTCACCCTTTACCGGCGGGGCCCTATTGGGCGACCGCAT
>JAJFLL010000305.1 GCA_021772695.1 Deltaproteobacteria bacterium | reverse complement strand
CGATTTTTCCTGTTTTAGTTCCGAGGAACAAAAGGAGATCATCTACTTACTTGGAGAACTTCACGAAGACTCCAATGACCACGAAAGCTTCCTTCAAGGAATTATTGAGAGGTTAAGGAATGTCACCGGATAATTTGACCCCCGAGGAGTTGATTCGAACGCCCGAAGAAATATTGCGGGAGTTTAGGATCATTTTCGACCTAGAAAAAAAAGCTGCGGAAATTTACCAACAATTGGCTCAGGACTGCGAGCACCCAGAAATTAGAATAGCATTGGAAAATATCTCAATGGAGGAAAGGGTTCACATGAAGGTCGCAAAAAAGTTAGTCCAAATTGTTGAAAAAAAGATCAGGGTGTCAAAAGACATTAAATAAAGTTGAATTTTAGATCAAGTGTTCGTGCTAAGGTCCCAATTAATCCTATTCACAGTATAATCGAAGACAGTTACATACCTTGTGCCTTGGACTCATATTGCTCCCAGCGATATTGGATCTCCTCAGCCCAAAGTTCTTGCAAGTGTTGGGTGTGTTTTCCAGGCTTGGCCGAGCCTAATGGTCGCCCATCTATTTTAGTCACGGGCAAGATTTCCCAAACTGCATTGGTCAAGAAGGCTTCGTCAATTTGACTTTCGGCTTCGGGAAGCACGGGAGCTTCTTCGTGGGGAATTCCAAGTCGTTCCATCATCTTCAATAGAATCCTACGGGTGACCCCGGGCAACGGACCCTCTTCGAATGAGGGGGTCAACCAACGATCCTGGGTATACAGAAAAATATTGGTCGTACTCCCTTCGGCGATCCTACCCTCAGCATTCAATATCAAGGCCTCTTCGGCGTCATGTTGTTCGGCATATTTTTTGGCCTGCAGATATTCCAAATAATTAGTTGCCTTTACCGCACTCAAGGGTCCCGGCCATTTTCGAAAATGGGGATACTTTACCGTGCGGGCGCCCTGATGCCGTCTTGCTTCACGGTCGGAAGGGATGGGTCTGACAAAAATTAAGAGATTATAATTTTCTCCCCAGGTGGTGTCGCTTAAATTTTCATTCTGCCTACTTAAGGTCAGGCGAAGCACAGCATCCTTCATGTGATTATGCAGTAAGGTTTGATAGAGGGCGAATTCCAATTTAGGACCGCTTAGGTCCATCTGGAAATCAAGTACCTTCATTCCATTTTGCAGCCTTTCGAGGTGTTCGCGCAAAAAAGGAATAAACCCACGGGTGGCCAACATGGTTTCGAAGAGGCCCTCACCGTAGAGATAACTTCGGTCCGTCGGCGGCAAGGCCACCTCACGTTCGGGCACCAAGATTCCATTGAAATAAACCAAACTCGACATGAACTATTACCTCTACTTTAATGCTTGTAGCAGTCCTTCGGCCTTTACCAAGCATTCCTCATATTCCAATTCGGGATCGGAATCGACTACGATACCACCTCCTGAAAAATAATCTAGAGAACCTTGGTGCCAAAGCCCGCTTCGAATGGCGATATTCCATTGAAAGGAGCCGTTCCAACTAAAATATCCCAGACTTCCCGTAAAAATACCGCGGGCGAACGCTTCGAGGTCTTGAATGGCCTCCATGGCCTTTAGCTTTGGTGCGCCGGTTATGGAACCACCGGGAAATAAGGCCAAAAGGGCATCGAGAGCATCGTGCCCCTCGGCCAATTCTCCCTGAATCTTGGCGTAAAGATGATGCACCTGAGAGTAACTGGTTAATTGCCAAAGCTCGGGCACCTGAATCGTTCCGGACCGACACACTTGTCCCAGATCGTTTCGTACCAAGTCCACGATCATCAGTAGTTCGGCCCGATCCTTCTCGCTATGAAGTAGTTCTTGGGCCAGCCCAGCATCTCGTTCGGGATTAGGATGGCGAGGCCGTGTCCCCTTGATGGGAAGCGAAGTCACTTGGGAGCCCTTTCCAGAAAGCAACACCTCGGGAGAGGCACATAAAATAAAATGCTCCCCTACATTCCACAGTGCCATTTGCGGAGCCGGCGCGACCTGGCGCCACTTGAGATAAAATGCTGCCGGAGACCGTATGGGCCCGACTTGGAACTTTTGGCAAAAATTGACCTGATAATAGTCACCTCGACGAATCGCTTCTTGAATGGTGTCAATATTTTCCAGGTAGCTATCTTTATCACCTACGGGAGAAAATGCGATTTGGGAAACATCAAGCTCCGGCAAGGGAGGAGCCGTCGCTAGGGCTTGTTCAAAGGCCTCACAGCGATCTTTCGCAATGGCGGAGTTCGTGTGCAACTTTTCGGGATGAAGACCCCAAGAAAAAATTTTGGCCTCTTTATTTAAATGATCCAAGACCAAGGCCGTATCCACCAAGGCAAATTTTCCTGATGGTAGCGGCATTTCTTTTCGGGGCAGAGAAAATTTTTCATGACCGCCCCAACCTTCGTAGGTTAGAAAACCGATCACTCCACCGCAAAACCCCGACCACGTCGCTGCCGAGGCTCGGGGAGCCATAAGCTCATGGAGATTTCGCCAAAAGGATTGTTGCGCTGGAAGATTTAGTGTCGGGTCCCATGCCCATTGCTTTAAGGTATCCAATACCACGATGGATTGTTGGCTTAGGGGATGCGAGTCGAGGGCGGAGTCCAACCAAAGGGCGTTGGCATGGTGGCCGACTAAGGCGGCCAGTCTTTCAGGTTCGGGCCAGGGTACTTGAAGAGAATACATGGAGTATTATCCTAAATGACTTTGGCGCAATTGCTCAAGGCGAGCTATCAATCGTTGCTCTAAATGCACCGGATCGGGGGCGCTCGCATCGGTCAACTGCTCCCAAACCCAGGGAGCTTCCATGGAAAGGTATCGGGGCACCTCAGGCCATGCCTCGGCCAAGTGCCGCCAGATCCTGCGATACATTCTCATGCGGATGGTTTTGAAGTAACGCATTTTGCCATCGGTGCCGTCGACAAAATCTTCGGTAAAGATCGTGGTATTGGGAAATCTCTCGCCGGCATTTTTCTTAAGGTCTTTATCAAAACGTAAGGTTCCCAAACTAACCCAGGCGATCGTTTTGGCATCTAAGACCTGTACCAAGGTTTCGATCAACTGATCGTAGTGACGTTCCCAATCGGGAAAATAAATCATGGGATCCAGGTGGATCCCCACCGGGTACCCGGCTTCTTGCACCCGGCGGGCGGCTTCGACCCTTTCTGACAGACTGGCGCATTTGAGTTCTTCCCGAGTCACCACATATTGGGGGCTCATGGACCAAGATATGACCGTGCGGCCCCGGTGCGGTAATTTAAGCAGATTATCGATGCAGTTGGATTTCGTTTTGAGTTCTAAAAAGGAATTTGAGCGGGCTGCAAAAAATGGAACCAATTGGGAACTATACCCGGTAATGGAGTCGAGGGCCAGGGAGTCGGAAAGTTCTCCCGTGCCCACCCGGTGGGTCTTTGTAGGAGCTTCCTTCAACACGACCTCAATGTCATGCAACATTTCATCGAGATTCGCATATACGGTCAACACGGGATTATTCGCTAAATAACTTTGCAAGATACAATAGGTACATTCCAAATGGCAATTTGAGATGGGATTAAAAACAAAATCGCCCAAGTTCAAGGCTCCAGAGATTTTGGGGAACGGTTTCAATACCCGACCCCGATGCCGAACCAGGGCCAACATCTTTTTTGCTGCGGTGATAGGGGCTGGGTTCTTATAAGAACTAAAATTCTCAATTTCTATACAA
>JAJFLL010000304.1 GCA_021772695.1 Deltaproteobacteria bacterium | reverse complement strand
ATGAAATCGCCGAAGACGGCATGCTCGGCACCACGGCCACCTACAACACTCAGGAAACGGTCAACCTGACCTATAATACGGAAGATGAAGTGGGCATTCACATGATCTTTGCCCAAAGCTTCAACCTCGATGTGGGTAATTTTCAGAACGAGGTCTCGGTGAAAAAGCAGTCCGATGGCAGCTACCTAGTCACCGTCAAGGGTTCTGGAGGTATGGAACTCTATTATGTGGATGCACAGGTGGAGAGCATCAACATCAACGGCGGTAAGATCACCTTGGATGAGAGCGTCAAGGGTGATGCCAAGATTCAAGGGCCGGGCATTGAAGTGGTGGAGAGCGATCCCACCGCCGACGTGCCCGAGATGATCGAGGACCTGGCGAAATACGTGGGCAAGAGCGTCGATACCATCATGATGGAGATCAACGACCGCTTTGAATACGTGGTCTCCCAATACGATAAAGACGGCGATAAGCAGTTGAGCGGCGCTGAATTGCAAGAGGCCATCGACGACGGGGCCTTTCCGCCCGAGAAACCCGATCAGGCGATGCTTGAGTTCATCGCGGCCATCGACGATGAGTTTCAACGGCTCATCGACAAAGGTGGAGAATGGAATGGTCATGTTTTGTTGGCAGCTTGGAACCAGGCCTCAAAGCGTCTGGTAGACATCCTTCGCACTCTGTATCCTGAGGAGGTCATCACCTTTTCCCCTGAAAGCAATTATAAAAATTGGAGTAACGCCAATAATATTAAATTTGGCGATACCAATTTCCAATACACGTCGGAAACTCAGGGAAATACCAGCACCCTCGATTATCAAGAGTATTAAAAGTCACAGCCCAGACTGTGAACTAAAAATTCACAGTCTGGGCATTTTTATGCCGAAGTCTTTTCTCCAGTATTAAAAAAAACAAATAAAATCAAATATTTATGAAAATATATTTCTTAAAATGCTGGCATGTAAATTGCTCATTATCAGGGTAGTATTTGTTTTTGGAGGTATCCCATGACCGTTTCCAGTCCCAATCGTCCCAAATTTAATGAGACTTCAAATACCGAGGTCCTGGACCCCGATCAGGACCCCAGCCTGCATCCCGAGTTGGTCCTCGATGAGGAGGCCTCTTATGAGACTTCCCTCGAAACTGAGGCGTCGGATCAATGGGAAGACGAATACGTCTCTGAAGAAGATCCCTTGGGCAACGGTGAAGCCGGGGCCAGTTACACCCCTGGTTCCGTAAGGGATCAGTTAACGGATCTTGCCCATCGGGGCGTGTTTTCCCAGCAGGTGTATTTTGGCTATATTACCCGCTTGAATCGCGCCGAGAGCCTGTCCGGTTCAAAGCAACAGGCCCTCTTGTCCCAAATCATGGGAGAACTCAGTTCCAAGTATGATGTGCAGGTGCAGCCCTCCGATCCCTTATTGGGCGATCTCGGTGAAATGGAAGCGGATTCGCAAAACAGTTCCGTCACCGAAGAGATCCAGCAATTCATCACCCAAGTGCAAAAAAACGAAAAGCTAAGCGAGGGCAATCGGAAACAGCTCATCACAGAAGCCGAGAAACTTTTGGTGGAAGCCGAAGGCATCGAGGCGGGCTCTGAAGCGGAATACACCTTGGAAGAAAAAGTTTCCCAATTGACCGAACAATTGACCCAATTCGAAGCCATGCCGAGTAACGTGAGCGATATGGCCAAGCGTTTTCATAGGACCGAGGCTGAGGTGATGGCGATCGCCGATAAAAACGGTCTTGATATGGCCAACCTTCCCGAACCACCTACTGCCGAGGTCTTTAACTTTCTGGCCGAATTGGATTCCCGCTTGGAAAAGGCCTATGAAGCGGCCAAGGCGGGGCCAGGTAAGAAGGAGGCGATGGATCAAGAGATGGTGCAGCGGGCCCAGAAAAGCAGTAATAATAATGCCAGCTCCACCACCAATTCCACACCCGATAAGGTGGACTGGGACTCCTTTTGGTACCTAGATGCGGCCCGAGATTATAAGGACGAAGGAACTCGGCAGTTTATCCTGCAGCCCTACAAGAAGGTTACCCGGATGTTGGCCCAACATTTGAAATCACTTTATCCCGAAGTCAAGATCAAGACTAAGGGCCAGAATGATATCGAATCGGTAGATGTGATTCAGTTTGGCGATCAAGAGATCGATGTGCTTTCCAATTCCACTGGTGAGTTCCAAACCGCGGTAGCGGGGGCCGATATGCCACCGGGCCCTCCTCCCTTGGTAACCCTATTGTACGACTGGGAAGGGAGCGGCGACTGGGAAGACAGTACCTTTCATAGAAATTATTTACAGCAATTACAGGCCAGTGGTTACCCCACTTCGGCCTACGATAGCCCTCTGCTCTAAGAAAATCAGATGCGTGTCATGCCTGGGTGAGATTGGCGGCGCAGGTTTTCCCGGCCTTTGATTTCGGCCACAGCCGCGTTAAACTCCTCACCCCGGGGTCCGGCACCGCCGTGGACATGCAGTTCGGGATGAGCTCCCGGTGAAAAGAGCACTTGATCGCCCTTCACCGCCTTTTGGTGGGCCACTTGTACCGCTTCGCTCAGGGTATCTACGAGATAGGTCTCGGTCACACCCTCCCACATCCGATGAAAATCTCGGCGGCGACTTCCGAAAATCAACAACACCTTGACGTGTTTGGCCAAGGCCTCCCGGAACAGGGGATCTTCTTGCCCGGGACCAAAGTCACCCCCTGCGATCAAGAGCACATTTTTTTTTAGGGCGTGCAGGGCCCAGGCGGTGGCCGCTAGATTGGCGGCCTTGGCATCATTGAAATATTTCACGCCGTCGATGGTGCCGAGATATTGGAGGCGATAGGGCAGGGCCTTGAGTTTGGGGATGGAACTCAGAATGGTTTCGCGGGAAAGCCCCAGCATTTTGGCGGCGGCGATGGCCGCCATGAGGTTTTCGATGTTTTGGGCCCCGGGCAATTGAAAACCCGCCAAAGAAAAACTTTCGCTGATGCCTTGATAGCGCCACACTAATTCAGAGCCCCGGCGAAATATTCCCAGGGGAAACTCCTGAAGATAATCAAAGGGGATGGCCTGCGATCGGGGCGGCACCCGTTGGAGCAATTTTTTTACCGGCTCGGAATGACCGTGGTAGATGAAACAGTCTTCCGGGTCTTGCAAGGCATAGACCTTGGATTTGGTCAGATAATAATCCGTGGTGGTGCGGTGGCGCTCCATGTGGGCGGGAGACAGGCTGGTCAGAATGGCCATATGGGGGTGAAAGTGCTGCGACTCGGCCAGATTCGTGGAACTGAGCTCGAATAGGTTGAGGGGCGCAGGCGTTTCCAGTGCCTCGATGAAGGCCGTATCTCCCATGCCACCTACAGCAAATGAAGCGTCGGCACCTTGCAGAAAGGCCTGGAGCAAGGAGAGGGTGGTGGATTTCCCATTGGTTCCAGTGATGCCGACGATCTTGCCCTTGAGATATCGAGACACAAAATCTAATTCGGAAAGCACCGGGATATTTTGGGTCGCGGCGGTTTTGAGGGCCTGGGCAAAGCTCCGGTGGCCTACGGCAGTAATGATGAGATCCTGGTCCCGCAATGCGGCCTCCCCTTGTTCCTCAAAGCGCCATTGAATTTGATTGGAGGGCGAGAGGGTGCGTAGGGTAGCTTTTTCCTTTTCGGAACCATCGGCGATGGCGGTGATCCGCGCCGTTTTTCCCAACAAGAAATTGACGATCTTATAGCCGGAACGGAGCAGACCAACCACCGCCACTCGTTTATTTTTTAAGTCGCTAAGGGGCACTCAATCAGTTTAAATAAGGCTTAGCTTTGAAGCAAGAATTCAAAATCACATTGCCTTATACTGCCATGCGTATGATCAGCCGCGGGTCCTTGGGAGAGGTTTATTCCGCAGTAGATTCCTCTGGACGGTCTCTCGCCATCAAAAGGTTGAGACCCATTTTGATCTACGACCGAGAAGAGCGGGAAAAACTATCTCGCGAAGCAAAAATTTTGCGACATCTTTCAGGACACTATTTTCCCCAATGGATCGGCGGTGACACCGAGTGTGAAGAACCTTACCTAGTGATGGAGTGGCTTGAAGGTCAGCCTATCAGCACCTTGTTTCCCTCAGCACAAAAACAGAATTTTGATCAGGCCTTCTTAAAATTTGCGGACTCTTTTGTCGATGCCTTGAAGATCTTGCAAAACATACCCTCGCCCGAACCGGGTCCGGTGGGCCTGATTCATGCCGATATTAATCCCAAAAATATCTTAGTGGGCACCGATGGTGGTGTCCGCATTTTTGATTTTTCTCACGCACGATGGGTTCGAGAGGGCGAACAGTCGCTCGGGGGAACTCGGGGATATATGGGCTTGGATCAAATGGCCCATGGAAAACTTCATTTAGGCACCGATCTCTTTGCCATGGGACTAATTTTGGCGGAGATCCTTCAGGGCTCGCCAATTATTTCTGGTAAGAACCTGTTTTCGATTTTTCTCCAGCTCAAAGAGTTGGATCCCCATCAGGTGGCTCAGCAGGTCACCCATAAGCAGAGCTATCAGGAAATACTGCACTATTTATTAGACCTGTCTCCGCTTGGGGTAAGGGAACGTTTAAATGAAGTTGAGAATCGAATAAAAGATCTAGTTGAGAAATAATTTTGAGCCACCCATTTTTGGGTGGGGGGGCTACTCACCAAAAAACCTTCTTTTTAGCCTTTGTCTTTCATTATTTGCCTAATTCTCCTACTTTTAGCGCCACTTTCCACTTTGAAATGAGCACAATCGACGAAATTTATCTCAAATTAGGGGGGCCCAAACCCCAAGATTTTGGCCTATTGTGGGGAATTCCCCCCATATCTTTAATTAAATTGTACAAACTATTGATAACAGACACTTCATAACTATATGTTATTATTTATAATTTATCGTATCAACTGATTTTTAAGCTTTCTGGCATTTGATATGCACCTTTTTATGAAATAAGAACGCAGTGAAAATTGGCCCTATTGACGAACCTGAAATGCATGAAGGGGAACTTTTGGCCATGTGGAAAACACCGAAGAAAAAGAAAAGCGATTTTGTCGAATCCTTCGTGCGCCCTGCTGAAGGCAGTCCTGATGCGCCCGAGCATGGCCCTGCCGGTCCCAATTGGAATGCCCCCGATACAGCTGAAGCCCCTTCCTTTACTCAAGATTTTTTCCAAGATTCTCATCATCCTCACCAAGACGATGAGAACATTTCCTTACGAGTCCTCGGCATCTGATTGCACCATCAAATGCCAACAAAGCCGTAAGCCCCTCGCCACCACGAGGGGCTTTTTTTTACCTCGGGTCCGCGAGTTAGGGCCCTGGGGAATAAGCTGTGGATATTTTCTTGGCATCTTGGGGAAAACTTGATAAGTACCTGAAATCTGGACCAAACCAAAGGAACGATTAGACAGGGAGGAATTGTGGAAAAATCCAAAACTCCCCTCACGGGAAAACAAACAGCCGGGGCATTTTGCCTGTCCCTGGTCATGCTTTTAACCACCCCCATTCTGGTCTCGGCCGCCGATGTGGTCGAACGAGATTTGGCTCCTGCACCTTCCAGGGCAGGAGCCTCTACAGAGACACCCCAGAATTTGGGTCCCCTACAAACCACAACTGATGGTGATGCCTTGATGGATTCCGTGGTCTCCAATAGCGAGCCAGCCACCTCTGATTCGGCGGCCGCTGAAGCCAAAGATGAATTTTCCGATGGCTTCAAGGGCGTCGGTCGAGGTTTCAAGTCGGGCACCCAGGCCACAGGACGTACCCTTAAGAAGGCTGGGTCCACCATGGAAAGTGGTTTTAAAAAGGCCGGAACCGTTATGGGTAACGGCTTTAAAACCGCGGGCCGGGCCATTAAAGACTTTTTTGTCGGGAAAAAATCTTCCGATTCAGTCGATACCCAAGGATACCGGGCCG
>JAJFLL010000303.1 GCA_021772695.1 Deltaproteobacteria bacterium | reverse complement strand
GCACGGGAAATTCTACCTCACCGGAAAAATCCAGGGACTTTGCCTTTAGAGTAACGTCGGCCGGTTTGATCAAGACACCCGATACCTGTAAATTCACCTTTTGTTTGCCGTAAGTTTGGGGAGAGAGGTTCAGTTGGCCTTGTTCAAAGACAAATTCGTCGCCGTTTCTTAAATGGATTTGAATGTCTGCTAAGGAAGCATCCTTTAGCGAGACACGTTTTAGTATGAGGCGAAGTACCGTTCGCCACCGGGAAGGCACCAACTTATCGGGTTCCTCCTTGGACTGATCGATGGTTAATCCTGTTAAATTCATTTTTTCCACGGCGAAGTGTCCACGAAAGGCACTGCTTAGTGAGAAATTTAGGTCGAGGCTTTTGATAGCCAAGATTTTTTCTTGCTGGGGATTTTCATAGGTCAATTCGCGAATGCGTAAAAAACGGCGGTCGAGGTTCAAGTTAAATTCTTGATAAGATACCTCTCCGGATATGGCATGATTGAGTTGCTTGACGGCCCATTGTAGGAAGGCAGGGGATTGGATTAGGTAGTATAAACCGACCAACAACAGGACGAAGGCCAACAGGATTCCACCAAGGATCTTTTTACCACGCCGTTTTTTTTGCGGAGCCGTCATAAGTATCGGGAAACCTTATGTTTATAGTACGAGAAGTCAAGGAGTTGCTTCAACGGAACGGAGCACTGCCCCCCTTACCGATAACGGGAATTGGCAGTTTACCGCCCATGGAGATGAAGGCGGCCCTGGATCAGGTTTTTACCTTAAATATTCCCTACCTGCCTACTTTTCCAAAATTAAGTTCCCGTGAAGGCTTTTTGGCTCAATTGGGTATTTCCGAGGGTCCCGAAATTTTATCTCCTTGGCCCCCCATTGCCTTGAATGCTTGGTCGCAAAAAGTCGCCTCGCAAAAAACCAGCGTAGTCAAATTGCAATGGCCAGGCCCTCTTGCCTTATTTCAGGCCTTGAAGACCAAGGGGCGTGTGGGCGAGTTTTCCGATTACCTGTTGCGGTGGAAAAATAATTTACATCAATTGGTCCAAGCAATCTCTAGGGTTCCTGGCCAACAGTGGGTTTTTTTCGATGAGCCCGGATTGGCTCAGTCCATGGGTAAAGTTAAATTGGAAAACAAAGCTTGGGAGGCCTTGATGGAAGCAACTGCAATGGTGGATGCAAAGGGCGTTGCTATAGGACTCCACTGTTGTGGTGAGATACCCTGGGAACAAATTATAAATCTGCCAGTAAGACAGCTAAGTTTTGATTGGGCCCTGAGTTCCAAAAATATGGTGAATTTCCAAACGGAAATCAAAAAATGGTTTGATATGGATCGTTCGATGGTTTTAGGTCTCGTGCCCACTCGATTAACACAAGATTGGGAAGAAAATAGCGTGGTGTCTGAGGTTCAGGAGGTGTTCTTTACAATATTTGGCACCAAATTAGCCAAAGCAATGCTGGGGCGATGTTGGCTAAGTCCGGCTTGTGGATTGGGGATGAGGAGTGTAGAGGAAGTGTCCGATATCTTTGATGCCCTATTGAATATTCAAGGACATCTACAAAGGAGTTTGCACCAAAAATGAAGGATAGATCAGAACGGGTCACCGCTCTACGCCAAGCCATAAAAAATCGTATATTGGTTTTGGACGGCGCCATGGGTACGGCGATTCAACAATGGGATCTGAAGGCCCAAGATTTTGGTGGGGAAGAACTGGACGGTTGTAACGAGAATCTAGTTCGCACCCGTCCGGATGTCATAGAAAAGATCCACAGTTCCTACCTCGAAGCTGGAGCCGATATTGTTGAAACCAATACCTTTGGTGCGACTCCCTTGGTTTTGGCCGAATATGGGTTGCAAAATCACACTGAAGAAATCAATCGCTTGGCCACCCAACTGGCCCTGCGTGCCGCCGAACAGGCATCTACTCCCGATCGCCCCAGATTTGTGGCCGGTTCCATCGGTCCCACAACTAAGGCAATCACCGTTACCGGCGGAGTTACTTTTTCTGAATTACAGCAAAATTTTTTCGCCCAAGCCAAGGCGCTTTATGATGCGGGCGTCGATTATTTTCTGGTGGAGACTTGCCAAGATACCCGAAATGTTAAGGCTGCATTGTTGGCCATTGAAGAATTGCTTTCCAGTAAGGAAATCCGGATTCCGGTGGCGGTATCTATCACCATCGAACCCATGGGTACCATGTTGGCAGGTCAGGGCGTTGAGGCCCTGGTGACATCTTTAGAACATGTGGAACTTCTCTATGTAGGGATGAACTGCGCAACCGGTCCGGAATTCATGACCGATCACATTCGCACTATGGCTGCTATGGCGCCATGGCCGGTGGCATGTGTTCCCAATGCTGGTCTGCCCGATGAGGAAGGACGTTACTTAGAGACACCGGAAATGATTGCTAAGGTATTGGGGCGCTTTGGTGAGGCGGGATGGCTAAATTTAGTCGGGGGATGCTGCGGAACCACCGCCCCGCATATCCAGGCATTGGCACAAATGGCTGCGGAATTAAAACCCCGAGTGGCGCCGACTTTGCAGGGCAGTTCCTTGTCTGGAATCGAATGTCTAGAGGTCACCGATGAAAAGAGGCCGGTGTTGGTGGGCGAACGCACCAATGTCATCGGATCCAAAAAATTTAAAACTTTGATCGTTGATAAAAAGTTCGAAGAGGCCAGTGAAGTCGGTCGTGCCCAAGTGAAAAACGGCGCTCAAATTGTCGACATTTGCCTAGCCAATCCCGATCAAGATGAAATGATCGACATGGAGGAATTTCTCAAACACGCCATTCAAAAACTAAAGGCGCCTTTGATGATCGATTCCACCGATGAAGCGGTGATAGAAATGGCCCTGACCTATTCTCAGGGGAAGTCCATCATTAATTCGATCAATTTAGAAGACGGGGAAGAGCGTTTTGAAAAAGTAGTGCCTTTAGCCAAAAAATATGGGGCAGCCTTGGTGGTGGGAACCATCGACGAAGACAAAGTGCAGGGCATGGGAGTCACTCGGCAACGCAAATTAGAAATTGCACGCCGGGCCCACGATTTATTGGTGAAAAAATACGGGGTTCGATCTGAAGATATTTATTTTGATCCCTTAGTATTTCCCGTGGGTACCGGTGACCAACAATATATGGGAAGTGGTGTGGAGACCATCGAGGGCTTGCGCTTGATCAAACAGGAATTTCCTCTGGTAAAAACTGTTTTGGGTATTTCAAATGTGAGTTTTGGACTTCCTCCCGCGGGCCGCGAGGTATTGAATTCGGTTTTTTTACACCACTGTGTGCAAGCAGGCCTCGATCTGGCCCTGGTCAATACCGAAAAATTAGAGCGCTATCCCTCAATTCCCCAAGAAGAAAAGGATTTGGCCGATGATCTACTATGGAACCGTGGTAAAGATCCCATTGCGGCCTTTGCGGCTCATTTTCGTCAGGCCGTTTCCCGTCGGGGTCCGGAGAAAAGCCAACTCTCCCTTGATGAGCGGTTGGCCTTATATATCATCGAAGGCAGTAAAGATGGTCTCGTCACGGATCTAGAGCTTAAATTAAAGGAAGCCCGACCTTTAGAAATTATCAATGGGCCTTTGATGACCGGCATGGATGAGGTGGGGCGGCTTTTTAATAACAACGAGTTGATCGTGGCGGAAGTATTACAATCGGCCGAGGCCATGAAGGCGGCGGTGGCACATTTAGAGCCCTTAATGGAAAAATCCGAGACCGCCAGTCGTGGTAAAATCATCTTGGCTACAGTGAAGGGCGATGTCCACGATATTGGAAAAAACCTGGTAGATATTATTCTCAGCAATAATGGATTTACCGTGGTCAATTTAGGTATCAAGATTCCACCCGAACAATTGATCAAGGCCATTGAAGAACATGATCCCGATATTGTGGGGCTTTCCGGACTGTTGGTGAAATCGGCCCAACAAATGGTCGTGACCGCCGAGGATTTGAGCAAACATGGTATTCAAAAACCTATTCTGGTTGGTGGTGCGGCGCTATCTGAAAAATTCACCCACAAGAAAATCGCCAGAGCCTATGAGGGTTTCGTCACCTATGCCTCCGATGCCATGTCGGGATTGGATCTAGCTAAACAAATTCAAGATCCCCATCGCTTTGCCGAATTGAAAAACCTGGTACGTACTCGACAAGAATCTGAAAAAAGCGACCCTACCTATATCAAGGT
>JAJFLL010000302.1 GCA_021772695.1 Deltaproteobacteria bacterium | reverse complement strand
TTTAAGCGGTAATACAGATCTTGGCGAAAGGTGCCGGCCTTTACCATGGCCTTTAAGTCTCGATTGGTGGCGGTGACGACCCGCACGTCTACCTTTCGGTAATCCTTGCCTCCGACTTGACGAATTTCACCTTCTTGCAGGGCACGCAATAGTTTGGCCTGCATCCCCAGAGACATCTCGCCCACTTCGTCAAGGAATAAGGTGCCACCGTTGGCCATGTGAAAGAGTCCCAGTTTGTCTTTTTCGGCACCGGTAAAGGCACCACGCACATGACCGAATAATTCGCTCTCGAGTAAGGTCTCGGCAATGGCGGCACAATTTTCAGCAATGAATGGCCGTTCCTGTCTCGGGCTGTGATAATGGAGGGCCTGTGCGATCAATTCTTTTCCCGTGCCCGATTCGCCCACAATCAAGACGTTGGCATGACTGGGAGCGATGCGGTCTACCAGTTGTAGCACCTTTTTGAGGGCGTCACTTTTACCGATGATATTTTCGTATTTAAATTTAAGGCCCATTTCTTCGCTTTGGCGCTTCATGTATTCTCGTGCGGCCTCGAGATCTTGTGCGGTAGTGCTTAAATCTTTTTCTAAGCGTTCATTAATTTCTTCCATCAAGTCTTGAGTTTTTTCCAAATGGCCGATTTTTTCTTGGGCCGCGGCGTGCAGACGAGCGTGTTCCAAGGCCAGTGAGGCCTGGTCCGCCAAGGCCTCCATCAAGGGTAGGTGGCCTTCATCGAACAGGCCCTGGCGAAAGCGGTTGTCTAGATAGATCAATCCCAGAGTACGATTGCCTGCGCACAGCGGCACACAGAGGGCCGAACGTATACTCAACTCGTGAACCGATTTGATTTCAGAATATTGCGCATCACCCAGCACGTCCAAGAGTAACTTGGATTTTCCACTGCGCATCACCTCTTGGGCCAAGGTGCGAGAAAATTGTTCTTCCACGGTAGCGAGGGATTCCTTTTCCAGATTGCGTGCGGCACGGATGTCGAGGCTTTGGGTTTCTGATAAAATCACAAAACCACGTTCCGCATGAGTTAAGTCCGTGGCCAGATCCAAAATCTCTTCGAGTAAATGCTGCACATCATATTGACGTAACAGTCGTCGGTTGATCTCCAGCCATTTTTGAAAAGGAATGTTATGGGGGGTAGGAGCCTCCATGGGCTTTGGAGGTGGAGGGGTTGTCAAAGTTTCCATGGGGAGTGTCTCCAATTTGCGGCGAATTTTTTCTTTTTTACGGTCGCGGTGAAAGCTTTTTTGAAAAGGCTCGGGAACTTCTAATTGTAAATCTTCTACAGTCTTTAATGCCGATAAATAATAATCCCGGGCAAGTTTCTCGTCTTTTTGGGCCAATGCCCAATCGCCCAAGTCGGCCAAAACCTGCCAGAGCATATGAGATAGGGAGCGTCCCTTGGCATGCTCCACAACCGATTGAAGCGCAGGTTCAATGGAGGTGTCGTGTATTTGGCCCTGGGCTAATTTTAATTTGGCCAGTAGCCATTGCGCCTGGATGCGAAAACCTTCTTGTTTGGAACGGTCAGCCAATCGCTTCAGACGATCGCCAACACTCGCGCACTCGGCATACTGTTCCCGCCATAGAAAATAATAACCTCGTGCAAGAAGGGCTTGGAGTTTCGGTTCCGCTTCGCCCAAGTCTTGGGCCAATTCCCAGGCTTCATCCAGGAATCGGCCCACACGCTCCCAGTTTCCCCGGGCCTCCTCAGCGAGGCTTAAGAAAAAAAGGCCGTTGACCATCAGGGGTTTCAGACCTTCCTGGCGAGCGATTTCTACGGATTCGGTAAAGGACTGCTGTGCCTCTTGCATGCGACCAAAATATAAATAGAGATTGCCTAGATTACTTAAAAGATGGGCCAGGAGAGAATGATGTTCCAAGGCCCGAGCCAGTTCCTGGGCGCTCAAAAAATTTTCGAAGGCCTTTTTCCACTGACCTTGTTCTTGGTACATGGTGCCCGCATTGGCCTGCAGGCTCGCCGCATGATCCCTGCGGCCAGAACGTTCCGCACTGGTGGCCGCAGCTTCGAATCGTTCTGCGGCAAGGGGGAATTGATGTAGGGCCTGTGCCACCAAGGCGCCGTAATTATGCCACCGGGTTTGGCGTTCCAAGGATGCTTTGCCAAATCCTTCCTTTTGGCTTTGGTAGAGGCTTTCGCCGTCGGTAAGTCGTCCCTCTCGATAGGCCAGTTGTAATTGCAGAATCAAGGATTCGTGGTTGGTGCCTTGTTGCAACTCGGGGTGCTTTTCTAATTTTTCAATCCATCCGGCAGCTTCTTGCAGCCGGCCTTGTTGGATCATGAGATGGGCCCCTAAGCCGAAAAATTGTTGAAGTGTCTCGGCATCCTTGCAAGTGGCAAAGCGGGGCTCTAATTTTTCTACCCAAGTTAAGGCGCCGTCCCGGTGGCCTTGCCGCACCCATTCCAATAGTTGAGCTACGATTTCTTCTGGTGGGGTTTGGCTAAAATTAATATCTTCTAATTTCTGCCCCAGACTAGGGGTTACTGGCAGGGCTTGGGCCGCCTGCCAGATCAGAGGGAAATTTTCTTGTTCGTATTCGTTTAATAATACAATGACCTCTTGAGCGTCGGATAGACGTGCTTCAGGGTCTTTCGCTAACAGCAGGCGTAGGATTTTGACAAAACCTTCAGGAATTTCCCCGGACTTTTCCAAGGGGCTGAAATCGATTTGGTGGCTGCGACATTTTTCCAGATATTTGGCGTAACTCTTTTCATTGGCGAAGGGTAGGCGCCCTAAAGCCATTTGGTAGAGGATCAGCCCCCATGCATAAAGATCGATGCGATGGTCGAAAGACCGACGGGACAAAACCTCAGGCGCCAAATAGGGTAGGGCGCCGCCGATAGTATTTTGGGCCTTGGCTTCTGATTTAGGTAGTGCCATGCCAAAGTCAATGATCTTGAGAAACCATCGTTCTTCATTACTTGAAGTATGCTTGTCGTGCACCTTGCCCACCAGGACGTTGTCCGGTTTAAGGTCACGATGAATGATACCCACCCGATGCAGATCGTGAAGCGCCCAACAACCTTGCACTAATAAGGTGAATACCACATTCCAGTCTTTATCTTTTGCCGCCGAGACGAAATCGCTGCCTTCAATATATTCAGTCAGGTAATAAGGAGGGTCCTCTTCACTGCTGAATTCCAAAAGACGTGCCAAATGAGGATGGTTGATTTTTTCTAAAACCTCGCATTCGTGGCTGAAGGCGTTTCGAATTTTCGTATCGGGTCCCAAGGCGGGGAGGGTCTTTAAGGCAAATAGACATTGGGGTTGCTCGGGATCCGCGACAAGATAGCAGATGCCGCCACCGCCTTCGCCTAAGGTTTTGATCACGTTGAAGCGGTCGCGCCAAGTCATGGATGTAAGTGTATTCAATACAGACAGCAGATGAAAACCCTTTATTGCCTCCAATAAAAAAATGGGGGGCATTTAGCCCCCCTTTAGTCCCAAACCCATGGGATCATTAGGCTTATCAGCTAGGTGCAAATCGGCTCTGGTTTGTGCCCCAGGGTCGGATGGTCCTCCCTCCCAGGAAGGACACCATTGCTGCTGGGTTATGGGAATGCAAAGGCCGGACCATGGTGATTAAATTAAATGTCTTTGAAATTATTGATAAAGTTTTGCTAGGCCGTAAAATAACTCGTGGAGCCTTTGGGCCTTGAGGCCCCAAGACTGTTCGAAAAGTTAACATTTTTAAACTAAGAGGACTGTTTCGTCTTGGGACTCGCAGCCAGGACGGCCGAACTGAGGTGCGGGGGGAGGGCCTCGTAGTGGTCCAATTCACTGCGGTAGTTGCCGGCTCCGTGGGTGAGGGCCTTGAGCTCCGTTGCGTATTTAAATAATTCCACCATGGGAACCTCGGCGTAGATTTCCTGGATCTCACCTTCCTGATTCATTCCCATGATTTTGCCACGACGACTGTTCAGATCATTGGTGATGGCCCCGACGTATTCGCCCGGTGAGGTGACGGTCACCTTCATGATGGGTTCGAGTAAAGTAGGTTTGCCTTCGCTCTCACATTTTTTGATGGCTAAGGATCCGGCGATTTGAAACGCAAGGTCTGAGGAATCGACGGCATGAAAACTCCCATCAAAGAGGGTTACCTTCACATCTACCAAAGGGTAGCCCGCAAAATTACCCTTCTTCATACTCTCTACTATGCCATATTTTACAGAAGGAATGTATTTACTGGGGATTACACCGCCCTTAATCTCGTTGGAAAATTCGAAACCAGCCCCTCTTTCTAGGGGTTCGGCCCATATCCACACATCACCGAATTGACCGTGGCCACCGGTTTGTTTTTTATATTTTCCCTGGGCCTTGACCTTTTTGGTCAGGGTCTCACGGTAAGGCACATGGGGTTCTCCTAAGGTGACTTTAATCCCGTATTTATCTTGGAGGCGATTGGCGGCAATTTCTAGATGAACCTCACCCATGCCTTTGAGCAAAGTCTCGTTAAATTCGGGGTCATTTTCATAGTGTAGGGTGGGGTCACTCAGGCGAAGTTTACTCAAAGCCGGTCCCAGCTTATCTTGGTCTTTGCGGGATTTGGGCAACAGGGTGCGAGAAAAAATCGGACTGGGGAATTCGATGGCACGAGCGGTTACGATACGATTGACATCAGATAAGGTATCGCCCACGGCTGTATGCTTTAATTTGGCCACGGCGACCACTTCTCCGGCGATGGCTTCGGGAACCTCCATTCGTTCCTTGCCCGCAAAACTCAAAAGGTGGCCTAATCGCTCTTTACCCTGATTTTGCGCGTTGATGAGGTCCATGCCTGGCTTCAAGCTACCGGTTAAGACCTTAATGAAAAACAAATCTCCGACTCCAGGATCGCTGATAACCTTAAAAACCTGGGCAACGGGCGGTTCGAAATGGTGGACCTTGAGGGAAGTCCAATCCTCTGTGGCCTCAGCAACCTGCGGGGCCCGGTGTTGATTGGGAGGAAGAATCAAATGGGTTAGGGTGTCTAAGAGTAAAGTGGTTCCCATGGGAGGGTCCGCATTGCCCACTAACACGGGAATAATTTCTTCGTCTTCGATGTCCTGAATCAATCGAGGCAATATCTCGGCCTTTTTCAATTCCTCACCGTTGGCCAGTTTTTCAAAAAGGGTTTCATCAGTGCCTGCCACTTCTTCAATCAATTGTCGTTGTGCTTGGACAAAGCGCTGTTTTTCAGCTTCAGGGATGGACACTTCTTTTGGTTCGCCATCGGAGTAGATAAAGGCCCGGGAATCGATCAAATCGAGAACCCCTTGAAAATCATTACCGGCTCCGATGGGTAGAGCCACTGGATGAGCGTGCTTGGATAGGTTGCTGCGAATGGATTGGAGTGTGGATGCAAAGTCGGCACGTTCTTTATTCATCTTATTGATAAAGAATAAAATGGGTTTTTTTAAAGACTCGGCCTTGCGAAATTCCTGCATCGTGGCCACGTCTACACCGGTAGTGGCATCGATCACGATTACCACCGCATCTAAAACCGAAAGAGGTGCCAAGGCCTCACCGATAAAATCAGAGATTCCTGGGGTGTCGGCGAAATGCAAGCGGTGTTTTTCCCAGGTGATGCATTGAATTTTGCTAATCAGGGTGCTCTGGCGTTTTTGTTCTTCAGGATCGGAATCCAGGATGCGGGAGTCTCCGGACCCCAGATGATGTAGGGAGCCAGCTCGGTACAACAAGGCTTCCGCTAAGGCGGTCTTGCCACATCCGGAAGCTCCCAAGAGTGTAAAACTGCGGACGTGTTCCATTTCCACGATAGCTAATGATACGGTCTTACCGGTGAGAGGCAAACTTTTTTTTACCCAAATATTTACCCAAGCTTTGTGAGAAGAGAAATAATTTGGCCCACGGACCCCTATAGGGTTAGGCCCAAGGGGTGAGTCGAAACAGTCTTTATCGTCTATTCTTTTGGGCCCTGCTCACCTTCTTGGTGGCCTTCTTTTGTGCCCGTATCTATTTGCCCTGGACCCATACTTTAGAAAAAAATGGGGTCTGGAAATCCACCAAAGTCGGTCTCGCCAAAGGGGTCATGGGCGGGGTGGCCTTTGAAATCACTCCCTTGGGACTTGTGGGTGATCGGCTAAATTTAGGTGCCTGGCATGGCTTTCAAGAGGTGTGGTATCGACCCCTATTGGTTCCAAAACAAATCAATTTTGATTTGGAATTGGGCGAAAATTCCCATGGTTATTTTCTCTTCGACAAAACCTCCCAGGGGTTTCGGGGACTGCGATTGAGTCGCAACCCGAAAATTGCCACCATGTTTTTTCGCGCAGATCCTCAAGGTGCCTTCTTAGAACGGCATTCCCTTCCCCAAATCCAGATTGAAGCGGGTCCCCAATCTTATGAGGCTCAATTTTCCCACGAAGGGCTGAGGGTCCTTGGCCCACAAGGGGAAGTTGTTCAACTGGACGGCGATTACCAATATCCTCAGGGGATTGGTTTCCGCGGCGGGGCAGCTGATCTATGGCTCGATAATATTTATTTGGTTCATGCCGATGGTCGTCAGTATTTCGAAACCTTTTCAAATTCCTCATCCCTATGGCCGGTATGGTTGTTGATTTGGTTGGGTCTAGTGATTTTGAATGGAATCCTGTATTTTTGGAGGCGCAATTTTTATTCCAATCTGACCTTTAATTTTATGTTGCTCTGCATCGTCATCCCCATGGACCTCACCAATCGATTCTTTCTGACTCATCGCTATGAAGCCGCTAAACTTCATTTTAAGGCAGTAACCAAATGGGGAGATTATGAGTCGAATATCGAAACGAAGTCCGAGGCACTGGAGCGGCTGCGGCGAGAATACCCCCTTGAACCAAGGGCAAGCGGGCCACGATTGTTGTTTGTCGGTACCTCGCAGACTTGGGGCGCCGGGGTGTCTCAGCGATCCGATAGTTTCGTCCCTAGGTTAGAGAGAAGTGGGCAGATTGGAGGAGGGAGGGCAAACTCTGTGCAGATCATTAATGCTGGAATATCCGGCGAAAAGGCAGGGTCCTTACTAAAGATTTTTCAAGAAGAATGGATTAAGTGGCAACCCGATGGGGTCCTCCTCAACCTGAGTAATAATGATCAAGACTCCGAGATTTTTCGACGGGATATGGAGGCTTGGTTAAAATTTTTGAAACAGCGGGACATTCCTACGGTCTTGATCTTGGAACCCAATAATCCGGAACAGATTCGTGATAATTTATTGCCCAATCATGAGATCTTGCGTGAGTTGTCCAAGGCGCATGGAGTGCCTTTGATCGATCTGCACGCTTGCTTGGCTAAAGACAATGACGAAGGATTCATGTGGTGGGACTTCGTACACTTGACCACCTGGGGTCATAAAATGGCCCAGGCTTGCTTGGAACCGTCGTTACGGAATGCTTGGCAGCCTCATTGAGCGCATTTTTTTTCGTACTTGGCATCGAGTTTCAGGTCTACCACTTCCCAGGTCTTTGAGACGCCGTCCTTGCCCGTGTGCAATTGTTCGCAGGCCTTGTGGATGGAATCAAAGGCCTTTTGTAAATTCCAATTCATTAAATTGATACCACTCTTGGCGGTCAGTGCCCCTTCAGGGGTAGCGGTGTAAGCGAAGGGAACCTCTTTGACCACACCATTCATATTGATTTCGATGGTAAGATTGCCGGCCGTATCACTGCCGCTCATGGATTTGACAATGGCTTGAAGCTGAAATGGCGGGTTTAATTTGTCGAAAAAGAAACCTTTGACGGTAGCATTGCGACCCGGGTCACCGGACTCCAGGGATGCTCCGTCGATATCCATGCTCAAACCCTGAGCTAGGGCGGCCAAGGAATCTGCTGAGGTGGGGCCGTTGATTTTAGTGGTGAGAAAGGTACCCTTGACAGGCGTCTTGTCGGTAAACTTATAAGCTGTCCATTCCACCTTGATGCTTTCGGGATCGGTAGAATAGATGCAATTCCCGGATGCCTGTGTTTCGGTTGTGGAAGTCTCTGGACTTTGGGGAGTTGTTTCAGGAGTTTCCGGCTGTTCCGTATCGGCGGTGCCTGTCG
>JAJFLL010000301.1 GCA_021772695.1 Deltaproteobacteria bacterium | reverse complement strand
AAAGCCACCGGCCATATCACCGTAGAGGGTGGAATACCCCAGGGACATTTCGGATTTATTGCCCGTACTGAGCAAGAGGCGGTTTTCGTCATTGCTGATGGCCATGAGTAAATTTCCCCTGATGCGCGCCTGTAAATTTTGCTGAGTCAAACTCACCTGAGGCTTCACTTCAAGGGAGAGGCTTTCTTGAAACTCTTGATATAAAGAGTGAATGGACAAAACACGAAAATCGATTCCCAGATTTTTGGCCAGCGCCTGAGCATCCCGAAGGGACCCCACACTAGAATAAGGCGAAGGCATAGCCACACCCAAAACTTTGTCAGGCCCCAGGGCTTGGGCTGCCAACCAAGCGGTCAAGGCGCTGTCGATCCCTCCGGAAAGTCCGATGACCACCTGAGAAAAACCGCATTTTCGCAAATAGTCCTTAAGTCCGCATTGCAAGGCTGCTAAAACTGAGACTGGCGTAGCAACACGCTTGGCCTTGATGGGACGAAGGCGCTCGATTTGTATCACTTCCGTATGGTCGGTGAATGCCGGCAATTGCTTAAGCAAGCGCCCCTTCCCATCAAAGACCATTGAGGCTCCATCGAAAACCAGGTCGTCGTTGCCGCCCACAAGATTGACGTAGACCACCGGTACCCCGTAACGCTTGGCCTGTTTTTTCAGCAATCGGGTTCGATCTTGGCCTTTGCCGATACTATATGGAGACGCCGATATATTAATGAGCAATTGGGCGCCGGCCTTGGCTTGGGCGGCGATGGGATCGTGGGTATATAATCGCCGCCCCCAATAGCTAGGGTCGGTCCAAAAATCTTCGCAGATACTGATGCCGATTTTTTTACCCATAAATTCAAGTACCGGGTTGTGCATTCCCGGTTCAAAATACCTGCCCTCATCGAAGACATCGTAGGTGGGTAATAAATGCTTGTGTTTCACAGAAAGGATTTTTTTTTGGGAGATGAAGGCCGCCGCATTGGCTAAAGACCGACCTTCTGCAGATTCGCGACGATCCACAAATCCTACTAAAACGGCTGGATGGGTAATTTTGCGGGTTAATTGCTTGAGGGCATCGAGATTGGCCGTGACAAAGTCCGGTCGTTCGAGCAAATCTTTAGGGGGATAGCCAGTCAAAGTCAGCTCGGGAAAGATCACCAAGTCGGCATTTCTTTGACCGGCCTTCTCAACCTCTTCTATAATCCGTTTTAAGTTTCCGGAAAAATCGCCGATAGTCGTATTAATTTGGGCCAAGGCCAGTCGCATATGAAAAACCAACATAAAAAAAGACCATTGAAACCACAACTAAATATCCACCCCAGAGCCAAGGGGCGCAGGACAGCACGCTCCTATCAGGGTGCTTTGGGCGTGTTGACCGGCGGTGGAGACTGCCCCGGCCTAAATGCCGCTCTAAGAGCCGTGGTCAAAGGAGCCTCCCAAGCCGGATACCAGGTATATGGTATCTTGGAGGGGTTTCGGGGTCTTTACGAGAATAATATGCTCGCTTTGGAACCCATCGATGTTTCTGGCATCATCAGTCGGGGCGGCACCATCTTGGGCACCTCGCGCTTCAATCCCTTCAAACACCCGCGTACCCTAGCCACCATCCGGTCCAATTTGAAAAAACAGGGCATATCCGGCTTGATTACCATTGGTGGAGAAGGCACCCAACGTTGCGCCTGGGAACTGAATCGCCTGGGCATTCCTTGTGTGGGGGTGCCTAAGACCATCGATAATGATGTTTTTGGCACCGACTTCACCTTTGGCTTTGACACGGCGGTCTCCATCGCCACGGAGGCCATTGACCGCCTACACACTACGGCGGAATCTCACAATCGCGTCATGTTGGTCGAAGTAATGGGACGCCATACGGGATGGATCGCCACCTACGCTGGGATCGCCGGCGGTGCCGACGCGGTTTTGATCCCAGAGCAAAAGTTTTCGCTGAGCCGTTTGATCGACATTATCGAGCGCAGGCGACAGAGTGGAAAAAAATTCAGCATTATCGTGGTCAGTGAAGATGCCAAGATAGTCGTGGACCGAGGCACCCAAAAACCCCAAATGTTGCACACGCCCATGCATCAAGATGAATATGGAAATCTTAAACTTGGCGGCATCACCCAATTATTAGAACAAACCTTGAGACAACACATGGACATGGAGGTCCGTTCCACCATCTTAGGGTATATTCAACGAGGGGGTAGCCCTACTCCCAGGGATCGCGTTTTAGCTACCCGACTTGGCCTGGCCGCCGTGAATCTAGCCATCAAGGGACGCTACGGAAACATGGTAGGACTAGTGGGCACCGAGATCAAAGGCATTGCCCTCAGCCGTGTGGTAAAAAAACTTAAAAAAGTGGATCGAAAGATTTATCAGGTGGCCGAGGTCTTCTTTGATTGATATAGCACCTCGTCACGCGTGGGAATAAAACTCAGACAAGCGTCAAGGTCTGCCAATTGGCTTCTCCATTCTTCAAGGGTCTTTTGGGAAAACCGCCGAGTCATGGCCTCAATCACCGCAGCTCCATCACTATGTCCGTCGTAAGGCAACTCCAGGCCCTCCATCAAATTCTGAAAAAATTTGGGCTCAATGGCCGCCACCCCGATGCGACGTTCATCCTTGGTGATAAAGATATGATAGCGTGCGGCGCCGCCGGTCAACATGGGGATTAATGCAGACACTCCGGGATCTTGTAAATATTCGGCAAACATGGACACCCCTTCCACGATTGAGACTTGGAGGTGTTTGCCCGTAGGTGTCGCCTGACGGGAAATCCATTCCATCAAGATCTGAAAGGCTGCATAAATGCCCCCTATCAAATCGGCCAGTTGTATCAGCGGAATAGTTTGATCGCCATCGGGGTAAAGCAAGCTATACACCCCTGAGTCCACGAGAAAATTGAGATCATGGGCACCCTTGAGGTATTTCGGATGATTGGGACCGTACCCATTGAGACTTACGTAAAGAATTTTGCTCTGTAATTTTTGAACCTCGGAAAAACCCAGACCCAATCGTTCCATAGCGCCCGGGCGAAAACCTTCCAATAGGATATGGCAGTTTTTTAGGATCTGCTGCACACGCGCTTTTCCCGATTCACTTTTGAGGTCGAGTTCTTCAAAGGTTTTTCCCCGGCGCAAGGCCGCAAAGGGAGAATAATTGCCGAGCAAGGGGTCGCCCTCTGGCGGCAAAATGCATTGTACTTCAGCCCCCATCTTGATGAGCAATTCGCTGGCAAAAGGACCTGGAAGCAGCCGAGAAAAATCGGCAATTCGAACCCCCTTGAGGATTTGTGGGAAACCCATAAGATCACCTCGTATTATTTCAATACGTTCACCTGCTGTGGAGTCTGGACCCTTGCCCCGTTGAGATAGGCCTCTTCTTGTCCATGGCGAAACTGCGCAGGAAATACCTGAATAACCTTAACGCGATAACTTCCCTTTGGGATAAGATGATAGGGCATATCGAAACCCACAAAAACTTCCCCTGGCTCACTTTCCGGAGGAGCCGAGACATTCGGGTCATTTGAAATAATTAAATAAGGGTGGATCCCCAAACGTTTCAACTGCGGATCATTTTGAATAAGATTTACCATGGAACCCGCCAGCCCTTGCAGGGACCACCAACGCAGAGATTCTCCAGATATCTTTTTCAATACTCCGCCATTTTTACCATCGAGCCTAAGAGATACTCCGCCGAGATTGGTATTGAGATCACTGCCGAAAACTACTTGATTAAAATCGAATCCGCTTTTTCCTACTGTTTTATCATGCAACACCTTGGGGCCGTCTATAGGGTTATTGATCTCTGTGAAAACCTCGACCCAATCGGGATAAAAAATAAAGTCGATGGAAGAGCGTGGGATCACTTTGATGGGCCCCAAACTTTTTGCAGCACTTACCCGCCGTAGTACCCGAATGGGACCAACTTTGACGCCTACCAAGTTGGATTTGATCTCTTCTTCGTTAATTTTCATATTAAAGAAATTTTTGATATCGAGATAAAACCGCGTCTTAAACCTATCCAACACATCGTAGGGCACCGAACCATTTTTTATTTTTAAATAATCTTGAATTAAAGGAAATTGTTGGGAAAATCCTATTTCATAAAAGGAACTGGTGATTCGATCCTGGGCGGAATCATATTGTAAGTATTGGCGATTGGATCCACCGGAAGTTGTAGGCCCGGCAACGACATAAACATAGGCCTCAGGCGCTACGGCCACTTCCCAGACCTTGTTGGCCTGTGCAAAATCTTCGAGGCCAGCCCGGCTACCGGCATCAGAAGAATAAAACAATAGCACCTCGTCAGCATCGAAAATTCCGTCTGATTTCGAGGCACCACGCTCTACAGAAAAAGGTCGTTTACCAATAGTTCCAGGGCTGACCCGTTCGTCAATTTGATAAGGTATGGCTTCAATGACGCCCTGGGAATTTTTTTTCAGGACCTTTAGGGTGTTGGTAGACTGCCCCACCGCCTGGGGTAAATTTTTTCCAGTAAGCTGTACCGGACCAGCCGACCATACCGTGCTTGCGCAAAGAATACTAAAAATGGGAATCAAAATTCCCAATAGGGTTTGGTGTCGTTTCATGAAATTGAAATCCTTAACCGAATAAATGCTTTCGGGGATCTTGTGGATGGAGTTCAGAAAATTCTTTAAGCAGCTGCTTGCCTTTGTCATCGACTTTCTTGGGTACTTGAATTCTCGCAATCACAAAGAGATCGCCATTGCCATCTCCTTTGCGATGTTTGACTCCTTTGCCCTTTAGGCGAAACTTCTGCCCCCCTTGGGTGCCTGGGGGAATCTTCATCTGTAATTTTGATTCTAGGGTGGGAACTTCGATACTAGCTCCTTCAACGGCTTCAAGAAAAGTAAGCGGCACTTCTAAATAAATATCATCGGCCTCCCGGGTAAAATAGGGATGGGGTTTCACCTGGATCTCGATGTATAAATCACCGGGTTCGCCGCCTGCAGGACCTGGCTCCCCTTTTCCACTCAAACGAACTTTGGATCCCGGACCAACCCCGGGAGGAATTTTCACATTGATTTTATTACCCTTACTGCTTCCCGGTAATGAGATCTTCGTAGTTTTACCCACACAGGCCTCAATGAATCCGATTTCCATGGTGTAAAAACGGTCGGCACCTTTTCTTGGAACCTGCCTTCGCCCTCCGGCCCCTGCCGGCCCCGCTCCACTAAAGATATTACCAAAGAGATCGCCAAATTCCTCTTCGGTAAAATTGGGACTGCGTCGCCGACCTCCGGCGCTGGCACGGCCGCCTCCGAAGAAGGTACTAAAATCAAACTCAGGACCAGGGGCGCCACCGGTATAGGTATATTGTTGGGAACCGGGATTAAAACCCGAGCCAAAGCCCGCAGCTCCCATCAAATCGTAATCACTACGTTTTTTCTTGTCGCTGAGCACCTCATAAGCCTCGGAAATTTCCTTGAACTTTTCCTCAGCGGCCTGATTGCCCTTATTGACGTCGGGATGGTATTTTTTTGCTAGTTTGCGGTAGGCGGCCTTGATTTCCGCATCGGCTGCGTTTCGCGTCACTCCCAATATTTGATAAAAATCTTTCTGCGACATAGGAACACTACATATAATGCCAGGCTTTACGCTGGCAAGCCCCTGATAAAATCTAACTTTTGCGGATCAACCGCCCCCAGAAGAATCCATCGCTACCTGCTGCTCCAGGCCACAGCTCACCGTGGGCCGCTAAGGTCCAACGGGGCTGCCTTTGAAGAAAGGCTTCCAAGACCCCCAATCCCTCTTCAGGCTCAAGGGAACAGACCGAATATAAGATGCGGCCCCCAACTTTTACCGAAGGGGCAACGCTTTCCAATATCTCCAATTGGGACTTGGCCATCTGCGCGGGACTTCGTGGATCGGTCCGCCAGCGAATCTCCGGCTTACGCCCCAAGGTTCCCAATCCGGTGCAGGGAGCATCCACCAAAACCCAATCCCATGAACCCTGTTTAAGTGCCTGATTTATAGGATTAATAATCGGAAACCTTAAACCAAGCCTTTTAAAGTTTAACTCTAGCTCTTTCAATTGGGCCGATTGAATATCGCTGGCGAAAAGAGCTGTCGGAACAGAACCGGACCTCCCTAACTCCTCGGCGATGGCGCTGGTCTTGCCCCCATGACCGGCACATAGATCCAAGCCACGTTCACCCACTTGGGGGTCCAGTAGTTTGGTAATCTGAAAAGAATGGCCGTCTTGCAAACTTCCCCATCCCGCCTGCAAAAAGGGGCGCAATCCTTCGCCGAATCCTGGACTAATTTTCAAAAGGGAACCCTGCTCCAGAGCCTCCCAGTGGATGGAGGCCTCCTGCAATTTTTCCTGAATAAGCTCTCCCTTGGCCTTAAGCGGATTGAGTCGCATATAAATCGGAGGGACCCTGTTAAATTCCCGCAATAGCCCTAAGGCTTTGGTGGCCCCATGTCGTTTCTGCCAACGGCGCCACAACCAAGGTGGCAGAGTTCTTTGCTCACCCTCAGGTTTCTGCCGTTCGAGAACAATGCCCTCACGGGACTTGAGCAGGCGGCGCAATACCGCATTGACCAGGCCCGCCCACGGTTTTCCTCCCTTAGACTTGGCCCATTCCACCGTTTCGAACAACGCCGCATGGTCGGGAACCCGATCTAAAAAGAGGATCTGATACAGGCCGAAACGCAGGCCATGCCAAAGCAAGGGCGCTGTGGTCTTTTTCAGTAAGGGTTGCAATTGTTGATCTAAAAAGCCCTTTTCCCGCAGGATGCCGTAAACCGATTGAGTCAAAAGGCCGCGGTCTTTCGGGGTTAACTTGGCTTTCTGTAAGCAGCGATCGATTTGCTCCGAGGCAAATGCTTGATGATCGAGCACCTGTTCAAGAATATTTAAGATGTGGTAGCGAACACTCAGGCCAGAATGGACCATAAAATCATCCGGTAACCCGGGTGATATAATCGTGGGATTCCGTGTCGATGCGAACCGTATCACCATCGGAGATAAAGGGCGGCACTTTGACCGTCAAGCCCGTCTCTAATTTAGCAGGTTTGTATTGGGCCGACGCCGTGGCACCCTTTAATTCAGGTACGGTTTCAACCACTTTAAGATCCATGGATTTGGGAAGATTGATGCCGATAGTGACTTCTTCATAACTGTTGATTCCGATCACCGTCTCGGGAAGCAAAAAGTTGGCAGCGTCACCCACATGGTCTTCACTAAGTTGCACCTGTTCAAAATTTTCCACATCCATAAAATGATAAAAACCGCCGTCGGCATAGAGGTATTGCATCTTCCGTTCTGAAAGGGCAACCCGCTCGACACGGTCCGTGGTGGAAAACCGCACCTCGGCCTGATCGCCGGTGACCAAATTACGCAGTTTCGTTTGCATGAAGGCCCGCTTATTTCCCGGGGTTCGGTGCACAGCTTCCATAACCTGGTAGGGCACTCCTTCGTGTTCAATGACCATGCCTGGTCGAATTTGGTTACCATTCATCATGGATATTCACTCCTTGTCAGGGCGGCAAGTCATAGGGTAACAAATTGTTATAATCAAGCAAAAGGGGAATTCCTTTGGCTCCCGCCCACTCTTCCCAAAAATCCTGGTTTCATCGAATTCTGGCCATATTAGGTCTAGTCTTGCTGGCTATTCTCACCACTGAAATTTTTTATGTGGGGTCGGCATTGATGGGTAATTCTTTTTTGCAACACACCAATCCCAAAACGACTGCTTTTATGTCACTGGAACGTCTACAACGCTGGCGCGGCAATGATTACCAATGGGTAGCCTTGCCAAACATATCCAAAGCATTGATACGTGCCGTTCTAGTTGCCGAAGATGACGCCTTTTTCGAACACGAAGGCATCGACGTAGATGAAATGAAAAAAAGTTGGCGGGTTAATCTCAAAAGAAAAAAAATAGTACGTGGGGGCTCTACCTTGACCATGCAATTGGTAAAAAACCTATACCTGAGCCCTGCAAAAAATCCCTTTAGAAAATTAAACGAAATCATTCTCGCCTACGATTTAGAACATAAACTCACCAAGGCCAGGATTTTAGAACTTTATTTAAATGTGGCTCAATGGGGCGAAGGTATATTTGGTGCAGAGGCGGCCAGCCGCCACTACTTTAAGAAATCAGCGGCGGATCTGACCAGGGGAGAAGCCGCTTATTTGGCTGCGATTCTACCTAATCCCGTTTATCTGACCGGGAAGGGTTCCAAACGAGCTCAATGGCGAAAAAATATGATTTTAAGGAGAATGAAGAGACGTACCTTGCCTCGAGAGATTACTTCGTACCGACCATTACCGTGACGGGATACTGCACAGCCAAAGCCGAGGTCTTTTTAAAACCGCATAATCCCAACCATCGCTTTAGATCCTTGGTGGTAAAGACATCGCCCCCATCGGTATAGAGCAGCATATTGATGGCGAAGAGAAATGGTAATTCGGGTCCTGATTTTAGATCGTTGGCGATAAATTCGGCGATCAGAAGTTTTCCCCCAGGCTTTAAACATTCATGGGCCCGTTTGATCAATTTTTTCGAGGGCAATTCCCCTTCACCATGGAGGATATGGCCCAAGATCACCAAATCGTAGGTACCCTTTTCAAACTTCACCTCATGGAAATCTCCGGGGCGCCATTCAAATTGACGGTTGACGTGGAATCTTTTCACATGGGCCTGGGCAATCTCCAGGATCTCGGGAAAATCCACAGCCACCACCTTTGAAGCTTGATCGGCCATGGCCATGGCGATGGACCAGGGTGCGGCTCCACAGCCAAGATCAAGTATCTTCTGTGCCTTGAGAGTTTTTCCCACCCCCAACTTTTTTCCTAAAATCACTCCTGAGGCAAAGGAGGTCGGAAAAATGCCTTTAACCAATTCTTTAAAAAAAGTGGTGCGATGCCCCACCTCGGCAAATTCCGAAATTTGCCGACCTTTTTTCACCGCATGGGTTAGGTGCTGCCAACCATCTTGGGCAATACCCGTACCCGTTAGAAATTGTCCTAAATATTGACTTTCACCGCGCACCAGAAACTGTTTGGATTCTGCGGTCAGCTTATAGGCCCCACGGGCCTTGGCTAAAACACCCATGCCCACCAGGGCATCGAGAAAAATCCGAATGGCCCGGTGATTACTTCCCAAGACTCGGCTGATCTTCTCAACCGAGGTTTGCCCTTCATTAATATGGGTGAAGATCCCCAACTCGACGGCAGTTTGTAAGATCTTGGACCGGGCTGCCCCATAGTGAATGTTGAGGATCAATTCAGGTTGAATTTCGACGGACTTTTCCTTGCCAGACATGGAAGCCATTTTAAACGGGGGGCCCACTTAAACAAAGCAATATTTTCCCCTACTTACCTCACTTGGACTTTGGGCACCGCCAGCCTGAAAGTGGTTGACACGCTCCAGGTAGGTTTGTAAGTTCCGCCGGCTTCCAGGGTCGATACTCAACCCAGTGGATTCCAAGTCGAGGCGCTAGCTCAGCTGGTAGAGCATCGCCCTTTTAAGGCGGTGGTCCTGGGTTCGAGTCCCAGGCGCCTCACCAAGTTATTTTTAGTCCCCTTCGTCTAGTGGCCTAGGACACC
>JAJFLL010000031.1 GCA_021772695.1 Deltaproteobacteria bacterium | reverse complement strand
GTTTTATTTCGCAGTCATGGTAATGCTGCTGTGTTCCGCTTACATCGGGTTCGTTTTTTGCTCGTACCCTTAGTGATATGGTTGGCCATTCTAGCCTCTTCGTGGTTAGCCGTGGCAGCCACGGTGGTGGCCACATTTTGGGACGTATGGCACTCGGGAGCCCAGACCTTTGGATTTGCCCGTATCTACGATCGCAATGCCGGGGCACCGCCTGAAACAGGGCGTCGCTTGGACTTTTGGTTAAACCAATTATTTTATGCGGGTCCTATTTTGGCCGGTGTAACTCTATTAGATCATATGGAGGAATTTAATGGTTTTGCCGATATCGGTTCCCTATTTTTTTCTGAGATTCCCGCTAGGGTAACTGGATTTCAGGCCTATTTGACTTGGGTTGTATTGGGTGGCGGAACGATTTTTCTTTTTTACTATCTCTTCGCCTATTGGCGCCTTTACCAACGGGGATACCCCGTCTCTATGAAAAAAATCTTCCTGCTTTTTTCTACGGGAGCTTGTTCCATTTATACTTGGGGATTCAATACCTGGGGCGAAGCCTTTTTTATCATGAATCTATTTCATGCCATTCAATACCTAGCCTTGATGTGGATTACCGAAGGCAAGCGCATGCAAAAGAATATGGTGGGTGGAAAGAGTATGGCCTTCATCGTGTTTTTTGGATCTATTCTATGTTATGGATTTTTGGCGGAAGTCCTCAGCGAAAATCTGCAGATTTTGTGGGCAGCCACCATCGTTATTTCACTGATGCATTTCTGGTACGACGGATTTATCTGGTCCGTTAGAAAACAAGAAATATAGGGCAAAGGTAAGGCATGAAAAGCACTCAACTTGGCAAAACCGGTGAAGAGCTCAGTGCCATGGGCCTTGGCGGCATGCCGCTTTCTATTCAAGGACGGCCCCAAGCTGAGCAGGCGAGGGCGGTCTTGATCCGGGCCATCGAGCTTGGCGTCACCTTCATCGACACGGCAGACTCCTACTGCCTCAATGAAACCGACAAACACCATAATGAACGCCTTATTGCCTCGGTATTGGCCGATCATCCTCGCGGAGGCGAAGTCAAGGTGGCCACGAAGGGCGGGTTGTTGCGTCCCGACGGTGCCTGGGAAGTGCACGGGGACCCCAAGCACCTGAAACAGACCATCGCCGAGAGTCACCAGGCCCTAGGTGGGCGCGACCCCATCTTTCTGTGGCAATGGCATGCGCCGGATTCTCGTTTTCCCATGGAAGAAAGCTTACAGGCGGTGCGCGATGCCGTCGATGCGGGACTGATCCGCTATGTGGGTTTGTCAAATGTAAGCGTTGAAGAAATTGAACGGGCCCGCAAAATGGTAGATGTGGTCTCGGTGCAAAATAAATATAATCTCTGGCATCGCCGGCCCGAAACCGACGGGGTCTTGGAATATTGTGAACAGCACCAACTCACTTTTATCCCCTGGAGTCCCCTAGGGGGTTCACGACAGGTGAAGCACTTGCATGAATTTAAAGAAATGGCTGCTCTAGCCGAAGATTTACAAGTTTCGCCCATGCGATTGGTATTGGCTTATCTGCTGGCCAAATCGCCGTGCATATTACCCATCCCCGGAGCTACCCGCTTGAAAAGCCTGGAAGATTCCATGGCAGCCATAACCCTGACTCTCACGTCCCAACAAATGGCACGAATCAACGCCATAAAATAAACGGGAATCCATTGGTATTTATTTTGAAGGAATAAGGCAAATCTTAGTTCATCATCTGAGGAAGGGGCTAATTTCCTGAGGCACTGATTTGAACCTGAATGATTTCAGTGAGCGAGCGGCCCCTAGTACGTATGGACACTAGCTCACTTCGATACTCATCTCCTTCGAATTCAGGGGTGGTGTCCCGAACCTCAATCATGAAATGGTTATTGGCACTCTTTGGGGGAGAATCACAACTTGCCTGAACCGAAGTGTCGGATTTTTTCAGTTGCACACTGCAAGGTCCCCATTTATTTCGTCGTGCTAAAGCATCAGTAGAAACATAGGCGGTATCGATTAGCTTTTCTTCATCCCAATTGGCCTCTCTTATTTTGGTAACCGAGGTAAAATCATTCCAAGCATTGCTGTTGTCGTGTTCTCGTGCCCTAAATTTTTTAGAAATAAAAAGCCGTGGTGGAAAAACTTTTCCACCACGGCTTCTGAAGAAAGTTAACTTTATCAAGTTTCTACTCATCCGAGACGCAGAGGTCGCCACTGCCGACCATGCAATCTCCAGGATTGACCGAGCCCGGTTCATCACCTTTCCAATCTCCTCGCTTGCAGAGCTTTTTGTCGCTCGAGGTGGAGATTAGAATAGTGGAACAATACTCAGATTGGGAACAACCTCGATTGTCGACCTCACTTCCACTTGCGGTAGAGGAGCAAAGATCGAGTGCTGCAATGACCCCGTCGCCATCATCATCAGATTCAAAGGTTTCAAGGCGATCATTGCACATATTAAGGCCATCATCGCAGGCGTCTTTATCCATTAAACATAATGCCAAATCCGGTTGGCAGACATCGAGCTCGCCTTGACAGGCAGGGAGGGTGGTATCCACACATACCTGGAATTCATCCCGTTCCACCTCGCAGGCCGGGAGGTCGGTGCCGACGCATTGGTCCCGTTCGGCGATGACCGTGCCGATACTGGGGTCACAGACCGGTTGGGGATCACCGCTACGTGGGATGAGAATAATAGTGCCCAAAGGGCCGGAAACCGAAGCTATCAAGGCGCGGCTGTCCAATACCGATGCGTCAGGACGTATTAAACTAGCCACCACGCGATGGACCCCGTTGGGAACATCGAATTCGCCAATGCGAATTCCCGATACGGTATCATCGATGGTAAAAACCGGGATCTCTTGCACATGATCCACACTTCCGTCATTGTCCACGTCAACTTCCGTTCGAACGGCGGTGAATTCGGCCCCTGGAAGCCAATCACTTCGCAGGTCTGTGATAAATAATGTGGCTTGTGACGGTGAGATAAAACCAAGTGAGACGATTGAAAATACCAAGATTATTACAATACGCGAAAGAAAGTTGCCCATGTCCACTCCTCCCAAAGGTTAAATGGTCGCAATTCTGCACTGCAAAAAAGCACCTTGAATGATTTGCTGAAAACCCTATCTAATAGATTATCCCGAAACCTCGAGGCTACATTATCAGAAGTCTAGTGGGGCCATGTCAACCCATCCCAATGAGGTGGGTGGAAAAAGCCTTCAATGTTATGAATTGACATGGGTTGTGGTTAAAAAATTTTAAAATTTTATCACACCTGGTTGTGTAGAAATAAAGGTTTCTGCAAGGAAGGCAGCAAATAACCATTCATTTGCTATGGTTTGCCAAAGCTTAGGGGGAATACGGCCCTAGAGTCTGCAAGACCATGGCATCGGTTTGGCTGTTTATTTCAGAATTGAAAAATAAAATATTCAATAAATTCAAGATTGTGGAACTGGATCATCACGCTCAGCCCATATTTTCATAAACCGAATTCTTAAAAAGTCCGTTCATCCATTTACCTGCTCAAATTGAATAGATCCTCACTTTGTACTCCACCTTTAACAAAGTGATTTTCCGGTGTCCCTGTTTTCTTATGGGAATGCGGTAAGTCCTTGGAGGGTCCTTTCATGAAGCGTGTTCTATTTACCTCTCTTCTCCATGCTAGTTTTTTCATTTTAATATTGGGTTTATTTTCTCTGACTCCTGATACGACTCATGCGGACCAACCCGACTCGGGGACGGGGTTAGCGCTATGTTCCTCCGATGGGGAGGGCAGGGTATGTTTCTGCCACAATGTGGAAAACAATCCTCACACCATCTGCACCTCGGTACAAGGTGCTATCAATGGCCACGAAGGCCATGTCAATAATGGCCAAGATTTTTGTGGCAGGTGCGCGGTGAGCGAGCCAGGCGATGGTGATGGTGATGGTGAGGAATATCCTGAATTCTGCAGCGACGAACTTTTGGTCAACGGTGATTTTGAAACCCTCGACGCTCGGGCAGGGCTAAACTTTGCCAGTACCTTAGATACCTTATGTGAATCGAATCGGGCTTGGGATGTCTTCGATTCTCTTCCCGGTTTGGACGGAGATTCTTGGCTTACTTTAGGGGATACCTCCGGCATTGAGATCCAATGTGATGGTGTGGTGGTGGCAACCGCCGACGGTTCGGCCCACTATGTGGAATTAGACAGTCATGCCAACGATAGCAATGGTGCCAGGACCAATTCTTCCATGAGTCAAATCTTGGAACTCCAACCTGGAAATTACTTCCTCAGGTTTCAATACCACCCCCGTACGGCACAGGCCGGCGATAATACCGTCGAGGTCAACTTAGACACCCTCGGTGATGCCACCGAGACCATGGTTTTATTCACTGCTGACGGGGTAAAGGGTGAGGACACCCGTTGGGTTGAAGAAAGCGTGGAGTTTACCGTGGATGTTGCGGGGACCTACGGCATTACCTTTAGCGCCTCTGGCTTGGCAAATACCTTGGGCGGATTACTCGATAATATTTCTCTCCAACAAATTTGCCCGGAACCCCCAACCCCAGGAGATGGTGATGGCGATGGTGATGGCGATGGTGATGGCGATGGTGTTGGCGTTGGTGGAGAAGAGAAAGGTTCAGAAATCATGGATGAGATAGGTGCGGTCATTGAAGGTGGAGTGGGTAACCCCAATGGGGCCAACTTTGGCCTAGTCGAAGGTTCCGGGACGGCGTGTAGCCTAAGTCAGGCCGGCACCGTCCATGATTTTGGGGCATGGGCGTTCTTGATACTTTTGGGCGGGGGATACCTGCTGAGCCGATCTAGTCCGTCTGCTCGCAGGTCCTGGTCCAGGTAAACCAAGCACCGATCTGCTAAAAAAGGCACACGCTTCAGGGCCGTCCCGTTCATTCGGGACGGCTTTTTTTTGTAGGCAGCCGACGGATTTAAGCATGAGCTCTTAAAAAATATTTCTAAGAATAGCCATCGGGCCTATGTTTTTAAAACCATATGTTTTGAATACGCAACTCTACCGCTCCTTTGAACCGAGAAGGTTGCTAAGGGCATCCAAATCCAAATTCTGTCACAATTCGGGAAAATCCTAAAAACCCCTAATTACCTATATTTAGGTTGTAAAGGGGGGCTAATCCCGGATAATCGGAAATAGGGCACACTATTAATGAGGAGTCATCGTCATGAAGGTGTTCAGTCGTATTTCTTATCCAATATTTCCCATTCTACTTATCATTCTTTTTGCTCCCCTAAGTCTTAAGGCTGAAGGTGGGATCCATCCCAGAGGTAGCGGTTCTTCCGATGCACCGGCTACGAAACCGGCTTCGGCACCAGAGGGTATGGTGCTTGGCACCGTTGAGGTAAATGGGGAGGTCATTGAAGGACAGGCTCAGGTCTTTTTAAGGGGTCAAAAGGGTAATACTAAAGTTTTGGTCATCGTACCCACTGAGGCCTTTGCAGCCGGTAAAGTTTTAGACCGTGAAACCCTACCCTATGCCGTTGGTAAAAACCTTACCTTGACCCTTCGAGAATTTGAAGCGGATCGCAGTATTCAGGGGGCCAATGTGGGTATCGCCCAAGGATCGAATGATCGAAGAACCGGAAGTATTCTCGATTTGCCATCGCGAACTGCAAGCGCCACCTTATTAATGCTTCCCGCTACCGGAACTCAGGTGAGCGCCCGTGTGAACTATCTCTTTGAAGAACCAATCCGGCATCGCTATGTCGATTACGCTGAATTGAATTTTTTGGCCTACCCCGAAGATCTGGAAGCCAAATGGACGGGAAATGTTGACGGCAGTGGTAGCCTTGCGCAAGTCGAGGCCGAAGAGACCGTAGAATTGGCTTTTGCCGGCGAAGGCTTGGGTAGAGGAAAGGCCTACGCCAAAATTAGCCCCATGGCCTTTGCTGCCGGTCAATCCTTAGATTTATCCAAAATCCAAAGCGGTAGTACCCAAATTGCGTGTGCAAATAACGTCATTGCCAAAGTGACTTATGGTGACAAGACCATCGATCGCAGAGGAAATTTTAAGGTGACTTTAAAGAAAGGCACCAATGCCGAAAATTCTCTAGAGGCCAATTTGAATTATGATTTTTCTTCCACCTATCCCGCTCAAGATGTGCGACTTGATTTGAAATCCCAAGATTTGACTCCTTGTTATGAGATCTATCAATCAGGCCCCATGGTCGTGGGCATGACCATTCCTGCCTACGAACCCGCCGAGCCCAGAGAGCCGGGAGAGCCTGTTCAGCCCGAAGATACCTCAGATGGGACTCCTCCTGATGCAGGTGTTGATGTTCCGGGTCCTTCCGATGGTAGTCCGGCGGGCACCGTTGGTGGCAATGATTTTCGTCCCGAACACTTTGTCGATGACGGCTCTGACAATAAAATTACTGCCACAGGCAATGCCGTCACTGGTGGTTCTAAGGGCATCGCTTGTGCGATCCATTTCGGTGGGGGAACTGCTACCGACCTTTGGATGATAATGGGGGTTCTCGGTAGTCTCATTCCCATGCTGCGAAGGTTTAGGAAATAATACTTTTATCGGCAGCATTCCGATTTACTTCAGGACGTTATAAAAAATCATTTTCTGAACCGTCGGGTGGCGGCGGTGGTGGGGGAGTGGCTTGTGTCGGTGCCGTGTCATTGGTTTCAAGTTCTATCTCGGTATCGACCTGAACTTCCACTTCGGCGGGTGCTTCTTGGTCCGCTAAGGTACCTGGTTGATTTGCCTCAGGTTGGGTTTCGGCCATGGGCGCGGACTCTATCAGAGTAGGCATGGATTCCTGGGGCAGGGTCGGTAGGGATTCCGGGGGCGGTTCATTCAATAGGGTAAGGGAAGACTTTACCCAATCAAGAACTTTATCACGTTCGGTGCGGTCTAATTGTGACCGCCAGTGCATGATTTTGTAAATCATGGGCGGCATACTGTCTTCTTCTACGACCTCTTCAATTTCTTTGAGAGCTTCTTTCTGATTTTCGGCGCCCTTTTCTCCGCGAAAGGGGAAATCCCATAGCATATTGATTTCTTCTTTGGCTTTGAGTTGGTCCCGTTCCACCAACCAAGAAGTGGGTGGAATGATGGCGTAGAGGGGTTCCCGTGGGGCGATGCCGTGACACATCAGACATTTTTGTTCGAAGATAGGTTTGATCTCTCGGAGATAACTCGAATTGATTTGCTCAAAACTAGAACAGGGGTAGAAATTTTCTTGGGGCCTCGGCATTTCGCTCTGGGTCGCACAAGGATAAGGAAGGGGAGAACCAGCTTTTTCAGTGTTGTCAATTTCGATGAAGCGGGTCACAAAGGTATAAGTGAAAATGAGTACTAGGAGAATGGGGATAGATTTTCGCAAACGATAGCCTCCAGTAAAATTTTATCTATATT
>JAJFLL010000004.1 GCA_021772695.1 Deltaproteobacteria bacterium | reverse complement strand
GGCGATGGCCGCCAGCAGGCTTTCCACCTTTTCTATCGCATTACTGATCCCTCGAAATAGGCCCATGGCACTGGGCCTTTAGTGGATCCCAAAAAGGAATTCAAGAAATTACAAAATCTGCAGGCTATTGGCCGCGTTTTTGGGCCAAAAGGCTCTTAACCTGGGCCAATAACGCCGGGCTGTAGAGCTTGCCGGCCATCTTGGGATAAACCGATTCCGAGACGGTGATGATTTCTTCTTTGGCCTTGGGGTCCACTTCGACGATCTGGATTCCGGCCTTGCGACTTTGGTCGACGGCTTGCTTGTTCTCGGACCGTATGCGCCCGACCAAAATATCAGAATATTTCTGGGCGGCGTCGCGAAGAATCTTTTGCTGATCGGCGGGCAGACCGTTCATGGCCTTTTTGGTGATGATCAACGCCCCGGTAGAATTGGCCAGGTCGAGATTGGTCATATTCTTGACCTTGGTGAACCATTGCAGCGCGATGATGCCAAGGGGAGGACCGTAAACCCCATCGATTAAGTGGGTTTGCAGGGAGGTCAAGACATCGGGCAGACTTAGGGGAATGGGGGTGATGCCTAAGGCATTGTACATGGCCTGCACCAAGGGGTCACCTTCCCAGGCCCACATCTTGACACCGCTCATGTCTTCTTTATTTTTAATGGGCTTGTTCGAGAAGATATTGACGAAGCCGGCTTCGGCCCAACCTAAGAGTTCAAAGCCCTTCGCCAAAAAATCCTTTTGGAACTGGGGCTGTAATTTACTTTTAACGAAATCCACTTCCCCATAGGAGCGAAACAACATGGGAAGCTCTAGAATCCGAACGGAAGGTACGATTTGCCCTAGTCCCACGCCGGTAAAGGCCGCCGCATGGACCTGACCGATGCGCATTTTTCTTAAAACGTCTTTTTCATCCCCGGAGACCCCGCCTGCATAGATCTTCAAGGCCAATTTGCCGCCGCTTTGTTGCTGAATCTCTTGATTCATCTGTTCCATGACCTTGACCCAGGTGGAACCTTCGGGAGCCAGTACCGATAATTTGATTTCATTCTCGGCGCTAAAGGCCGGGTTGGTGAATAGAAGAACCGCGAAGATAATGGATAAACAAGCATTGAGACGCTTCATGGAAAACACTCCTTAATTACTTTTTTGCCTGGGTAAAAAACAAAGTTTTCTTGTCTAAGAGGATTTTTGCTCGAATCTTGGCCAATTCGTTCATCAGCCTGATCTGGGGCAAGGCGGCCGCATCACCGCTTAAGACTTGATTGAGCAGGTTTTTGTATAGAGTAAGGTCTTGGGTTTGAACCGCATAAAACTGGGCTTCGGTCACCTTGGCCATAAGGTTTTTTCCGTCGGTGACGGCAATGGCCTTCTCAAAATTCTCTTTCGCTAAAGGAGGGTTTCCGCCCAGTAGCTTGGGACGGGAGCCGTAAATGGCACCCATGAACAGGTAAGGACCGCCATAATAATAAGAGGAGTCTAATTCGATGACCCGTTTCATGATGGCCTCGACCCTGGGTAAGGTGGCGATGGCTTCAACGGAATCTTTGTTGAAGTTGAGGTAGTTGCCCCAGGCAAAGCCAATCCAAAATAGATTTTCAACTTCACTGGCTCCCAGGTTATTTAAGGCCCCTTGGAATTCATCGAGGGTGGAATTTTCGGCGTCGTTCATCCCGGGAAGCAAATTCAGCAGTTCGAGTCCGTAGCGCTTGGCCCTTCCGTAAAACCGATTGGCTCGGGCCAAGGCCTTCTTGTACTCGGGACCATTGGACCCCTTAGCGGCCAATAATTCATTTTCAGTAAAACCGTAGGCATAACCTGCGTAGGACCGGGTGAGACTCACCAGGGTCAATTTATCCTTGGGATTCTGTAGATAAAAGCCCTCGAGCATCTTTAAGAAACCCAAGGAGGCCTGTTCGGCGAGTTCCACATCGTCTTCGCTGTCGATGGTGGGGGCCGCATCGTAAAAGATCTCAGCAGAGGTTTTGGTGGCCACTTTTTTGAAACCGCAGTGGCTCAGCCCAAAACTGAGAAAAAGAATAAGAAAAATGGTTACTTGTCTTGTATATTTGGCTTTCATAGGGCGGTCTGGCCTAGCATAGGGCTAAGCCCCTACGCAAGCGTTCCCTACAAACGTGGCTTAAGTCCCGACGGGCTTAAAATTCTGCCATCCGTACAGCTATTCGTCGGCCAAAATGATGCGACTGGTATAGGGGTTGGAGTAAATGCGCTTGGGAAAGAGCTTCTTGGTCATTTGTTTGCGTTCGCTATGGCGGCGGTGGGCCTCTTCAATGATGGCGGCGCGAATGGGGGCGGCGTAGTATTTGACCGTGTCGGAGCCCTTTTGGGCGATGGTTAGAAATTCACAGATGGGTTCGGTGGGGTAACCCATCATAGCCAGCATGCGCCCGCAAAAGGTGTCGGCGGCGGCCTCTTCATCGCGGCGTAGCGCGAAGATTTCATCCCAACTCAAATGTTCTAGATTGCCCGCCTTGGCCATATTAGAAATCAAATGACCCCATTCGTGGGCCATGACCGCGCCCATCAAGGCCTCTTGCCGCCAATGTTCCCGTAAAAACTCGACCCCGATGTAGACCACTCCCTTATTGTCAGCGGCGGCTACGGTATTTTTCGCCAAGACGATCTTGGCGTCGCGGCCCGAGAGCATTTTGAGTTTACGCCGTAATTTTTGCAATAATCCATAGTGGAGGAAGTGTTCGGCCAGGTCGGGGTGGTTCTCTAATTTTTCGACGACGGGGGGAACTTCACCCAGACTCTTGGGCGGAGCCTTGCCCTCGGATTTCTTCGACGACGCGCTATCCCGCTTCATCCAAGTGGGCAGTTTGCCGATTCCCGTTTCAACACGCATTGACATCAGTCCTATTATCGACCGGGAGGGTGGTCGAAGTCTTTATTATTTCACCAACTTATAGCCGATCCAGAAAAGATACACGCAAAACATGAAGGTGCCTAGGGCCAAAGTGATTAATATACTTAAGGAAATTGCCCAAGACATATCAGAGACCCCGAGCACGGCGTGGCGCAAGGCATCGACGAGATAAAATATCGGATTGGCCAAACTGACCTGTTTCCAGAAGGGCGGCAGCATATCTACCGAATAAAAGACGCCACCCAAGTAGACAAAAGGAGTGATCACAAAATTGGTAAAGGTGGCGATATTGTCCCAGCCCTCACTCCACAGGGCTGAGATAATGCCCAGACTAGAAAAGAAAATTGAGATCAACGCCAAGATGACGAAGACCATGGGCCAATTTTGTACCGTGAGTCCCACCATGGGGATGGAGATCAGCAAGGGTAGGACGCCCACGATGAGACCCCGCATGATACCGCCCAAGACAAAGGAGGCCACCAGTTGGATGTGGGACAAGGGCGAGGCGATCATGTTTTCGATGGAATAATCCATGCGGGCCATGAACAGGCTGGTGGAGGTATTGGCATAGGAATTGGTGATGGTGCCCATGGCGGCGAGTCCAGGGAGGATGAATAAAATATAACTAAAGCCCTCTACTTCTCTGATCCGGCTGCCCAGGGAATAACCAAAGATCAGGATAAAAAGCACGGTGGTCAACAGGGGCGGAAACAGGGTTTGCCGGCTCAGGCGCAAGAAGCGGTAACATTCCCGTAGAAATAAAGTTTGAAATGGGATGCCTCTCATAGCTTCGCCACCGTAGTTTCAGAAGGTTCATCGGCCTCCTGGGCCATGGTCTTACCCGTCACCCGTAAAAACACTTCCTCTAAATTTCCCCGATGCAGGTTTAAATCTAGCACCCGTCGTCCCGGAATCTCGGTCAGTCGGGCCATCAGTCGCTCGGTGGTCGGGCCGAGACTATGTGTGGGCATGGTGATTTCATTGCCGTTGATACTGAGCTTGGGGAAATCCCGAAATTCACTGAGGTCCATGGGGCCTTCGATGGTAACCCGAATTTTGGATTCGCAATATTGATCGATCAACTTTGCGGGAGACCCCAATTCCAAAATTCGGCCGTGATTGATGATGCCGACTCGTTCGCACAGGGCCTGGGCCTCATCGATATAGTGGGTCGTTAGTATGATGGTGGTGCCGTCTCGATTTAAATGGGAGAGGTACTTCCATAGCTCGTGGCGTTGGGCCACATCCACCCCCGCCGTGGGCTCATCGAGGATCAATAATTTGGGGTAGCCCATCATGGCACGGGCGATGAGCAGGCGTTTGCGCATGCCGCCGCTGAGGCGAAAGAATTGTTCCTTGGCCTTCTCAACTAAGCCGAACTGTTCCAACATTTCCTGGGCCCGGTCCTTGGCCCTGGCCTTCGATAAACCATAGAATCCCCCTTGGAATTCCAAGGTGCGGCGTAAGTTGAAAAAACGCTCCACATTGACCTCTTGCGGAGAAAAGCCCATGAAACTTTTTGCCTTCAAGGGTTCGCTTCTAACGGAATGGCCGAAAACCTTAACTTCGCCGGTGGTGGGTTTGGCCAGGCCCACGATGCAATTGATGAGCGTGGATTTGCCCGCACCGTTGGGGCCCAAGAGTCCTAGAAATTCTCCGGAGGGGATTTCTAGTTGCAGGTGATCTATGGCGGTGAGTGAACCGTATCGCTTGCTTAAGTCTGAGATTTGAACGGCGAAAACCATGATGAATTAAGGCTTTTTCATGGCCTCGGTCAATTTCTTGGAATATTCCACGTCGTAGGCGAAATGGTCTTTTTCCCAGTAATAGGCCTGCGAGGTCCATTGGTAACCCTCATAGGGTTTGAACTCGTTGAGGGTTCCGTTTTCGATGATGATGTATTGCCGCCCCGCATATTTGCGGTGTTTGACCTTGCGGGAATTTTCAGCGGTGGTGCCCAAGACGAAGGCCGCAGGCATCTTTTTACCAGAGGCGTGTTTTAAAGGAGCCCACTTGGTTCCACCGTCATCCACTTGCAAATAGGCCATGATCTCGCGGTTGTCGTCTTTGAGAAAAATGCGCGTGGGGTAAATGTCGGCGCCACTTTCCTTAAAGGGTTTTTCCGAAAGGTGAGGGGGGCCTTCCATTTGCGCGGCCGTCACTCCTCCTAAGGCCATGTCGAGATCTTGAAAGGAGAGATCCTTCGGTAGGTATTCCTTACCGTCCCAATGGACCCACCTTAATCCTGGTCGGGTATTCTTCAGGCCTTGGGGTCCCGGCTTTTCACCCGAGATGGTCTTGGCGTAGGCCAGCAAGGCACCTTGGGTGGGTTCGAGTTCGGTGGGTTGCACGTTATCGGGATAGGCTTCTTCGGGCAGCAATTTTTGGGCCGCCTCGAAACTGAATTTTTTGATGGGACCGGACACCGACGTTTCGACGGCGGCCTTGGGCTGGGACTTTTCAGATGGGCCTTTGGCGGCGCTCTTTTGCGGCTGTGGCACCGTCTTATCTTGAGGTAGGAAATGATCGAGAACTTTGTAGAGCCCGAAGGCCAACACGGCGACTAGGATCCACTGCCAAAGAGGAGAGTCTTTTCGTTTGCGCCTTGTAGGGCGTTTTTTTCGCTTTGCCATGAAACCACCTGTCTGGACAGTGCATAACAAAGCTTGGGGAAAATGCAAACGTCTGCATGTGGCCTGTTCTATTTTTTGCCGAGTAGGGTTCCCAAAACCTTGA
>JAJFLL010000300.1 GCA_021772695.1 Deltaproteobacteria bacterium | reverse complement strand
ATGAATCCCTGCCCCTGCGGTCAACAAGGAAACCCCCATCGAATCTGTCAATGCGATGAATTAACTCTCAAGCGGTACCAAAATAAAATCAGCGGGCCCCTTCTCGATCGCATCGACCTTCAAGTCAAGGTGCCGCCCATCGCCTACGCCCAAATACAACAAGGAGCGAAAGGCCCAACCAGTACACAATTGCGGCAAAAAATCATGGCAGCGCAAGACCGGCAGCACCAGCGCTTAGCTCCAGATGAGCTCAGGGTTAATTCTCAAATGAATTCGAAATTGGTTCGAAAATATTGTGACTTGCAGAAGGGAAGTCAAAAATTGATGGCCTTAGCCATGAATAAATGGGGTTGGTCGGCTCGGGCTCACGACCGGGTCTTAAAAGTGGCCCGCACCATTGCCGATTTAGCGGGCAGCACGAATATCGAAGAAGAACACCTGAGCGAAGCGATGGCTTTTCGCCTCAGCTAAGGGTTATTATTCGTAAACACCAAGAATACGAGCTTGCTGCGGATCTTCTCGAACAATATCCGCCAGAAATTCGGTTAAGCCTTCGACTACTTCCGGCAGCAAAAGACCGTTGATCAGATTTTTTCCGATGATTTGGCGAAGTCGATTTTTGATTTGATCTGAAGAGTAACTAAGCATTTTCAGGCGATGCATACTGCCTCGTGCCGCTAAGGCATTGTTATCACCCAATTGATCCGAAAAGAAGGATTCCTCAGGCTGATTCTTGACGTTTTCTTGATCCCCCGCTTTATCGGAAAAGCTTTCCGTCGTCGCAGGGGTCTTGGCATTTGAGACTTTCATGACGAGCCCACCCTCACCAAAGGTTAATATAGAACACTTTCCTTAAAGAACATTTCCACTTTTTCCCCTCAAAACCCCTACCCAAATTTTCGAGCCGTCTACCTTTGCCCTCGGAAGAAAAATCTCAAAGTTGCTAATAATTTCAAAAACTTCTCTCGATACTTCTGTACGAAAAACTGTGGCGACATTATCCTTAGCCCTCTCAGTTGAGGCAAGCTATAAACTACCATCCGAGGATAAAAATTTTCTAAAATCAGAGGTCAAAACTAAGGGTTTACAAGCGTATTGGGTACAGTTATAGCGCCCACCTTTGTTCCCATAGTATGGACACTATACTGTAGAAAAGGAATTCACATGGCGCGTCAAGGGGTCGAAATTAAAAAGGCTGAAGGAAAACTCGGAGTATTACTCGTGGGACTTGGTGCAGTCAGCACTACCTTCGTGGCCGGTGTCGAATTAATCAAACGTGGTCTGGCGCACCCCATCGGTTCTCTTACCCAAATTGGTACGATTCGCCTAGGCAAACGTACCGATGGCAAGACACCAAAAATTAAAGATTTTATTCCCCTGACCCAACTAGAAGATTTGGTTTTTGGTGCCTGGGATGTTTTCGCCGATGATGCCTTTGAGGCAGCCTCTAAGGCGGGCGTTCTGGAAAACACCCATCTGCAACCGATTCAAGAGACCCTACATGCATTGAAGCCATGGCCAGCGGCCTTCGATAAAAATTTCGTTAAAAAGCTGGACGGAACCCACATCAAGAAAGGGACCCGCAGGGAATTGGCTGATCAAGTCATTGCGGACATTGAACAGTTCAAAAAAGAAAACGGCTGTGATCGAATTGTTACCATTTGGTGTGGCTCCACCGAGGTATACAAGGAAGTCGGTCCGGCCCATCAAAGTTTAAAAGCCTTTGAGCAGGCCTTAGACCAAGACGACCAAAGTATCGCGCCAAGTATGATTTACGCCTACGCTTCTTTAAAATTAGGATTTCCCTTTGCCAACGGGGCACCGAACTTAACCACTGATATCCCCGCTCTCTTAGAATTAGCTCAAGAAACCCATAGCCCCATCTCAGGTAAAGATTTCAAAACGGGTCAAACACTGATGAAAACTATTTTGGCCCCGGGATTTAAAGCCCGATACCTGGGCATTGAAGGATGGTTTTCTACAAATATTTTAGGAAACCGCGATGGTGAAGTGTTAGACGATCCCGAATCCTTTAAAACCAAAGAGGCCTCTAAATTAGGAGTCTTAGATACCATCTTGCAGCCCCACTTATATCCCGAACTGTACGGCAATCTCTATCACAAGGTCCGCATCAATTATTACCCCCCTCGCGGTGATAACAAAGAAGGTTGGGACAACATCGACCTAGTGGGTTGGCTGGGGTATCCCATGCAAATCAAGGTAGACTTTCTTTGCCGTGACAGCATCCTAGCCGCTCCACTGGTGCTTGATTTGGTATTATTCTCGGACTTGGCAAAACGCGCCGGTCTCAAGGGCATTCAGGAGTGGCTCTCATTTTATTATAAGAGTCCCATGACGGCACCAGGCCTCTACCCAGAACACAATCTCTTCATTCAAGAAATGAAGCTCAAAAATACCTTAAGATTTTTGATGGGCGAAGAACAAATCACCCATCTTGGTCTGGATTATTACGAGCAATGAGACAGGTCCTGATTGGGGCTCTGGTAGTACTCCTCAGCTCACTGGCTCCCTACCCTGCAACGGCTCAAAACACTTTCAGCCACCCCATTATTCCGCAAGGCTTTGGCGTCAACATTCACTTTACTCATCCTCAAGAGGGTGAAATGGAGATACTCGCCGCATCGGGAGTGAAATGGGTGCGCATGGATCTTACCTGGGACTCCACTGAGAAAATCAAGGGCGTCTATGATTTCAGCGCTTACGACCATTTGGTGGAAAATTTAGAACGACACGGCCTGAAGGCTCATTTTATTTTGGACTATGGAAATCCCATTTACGAAAATGGCATTTCTCCTCATCGGGAAGATCTATACCGCGCCTTTGCTCGCTGGGCTGTAGCCGCGGCAGGACACTTTGCTGGCAAGGGTTATCTCTGGGAGATCTGGAACGAACCTAATATCCCGCTCTTTTGGAAGCCTAAGCCCAATTCCGAACATTATTTGGAATTGGTCCGAACTGTCTCCAAGACCTTTCGCAAGGATCTACCGGAAGAAATTTTGGCGGCCCCCGCTCTGAGTCGCATCGACTGGGGGTATCTCAAGCCACTGCTACAGGATGGGCTGCTCGATTACATCGATGTATTAAGTGTCCACCCCTACCGGAATAAAGCGCCCGAAACCTTCCATAAAGACCTTCAAAAAATCCGTGCCCTTTTGGACAAATATGCTCCCCAGGGTAAAAAGATTCCGGTGATCAGCGGGGAATGGGGTTATCCTGCCTATGATAAAGGTGTCGATGAACGTACTCAGGCCGCTTACCTGGTGCGCATGTGGTTGGGAAACCTGAGTCAGGGAGTCGATTATTCCATTTGGTACGACTGGCACGACGATGGCCCCGAAGCCCATAATCCCGAACACCATTTTGGCATCGTCAGATTTTCCTATCATAAGGGAAAATACCCCCCCTATGAACCCAAGCCCAGTTATCAGGCGGCACAATTTTTGAGCCAACACCTGAAAGGTTTTCATTTTGACGGCAGAGAAAACGTTGGGTCCTCAAAGGATTACCTACTTCGGTTTCGAAAAGGCTCAGAGATTAAATGGGTTTTTTGGACCCAGCGGTCAAGACTCAAGGATATCGAATTTCCTACCCAAGCCCACCAAAGATTTTTGTTACAAGACATGATGGGAAAACGCCTCAAGGTTCTCTCCCACCCCCAGGGAAAGCTTCTCTTAAATTTT
>JAJFLL010000299.1 GCA_021772695.1 Deltaproteobacteria bacterium | reverse complement strand
TTGAATCCCTTATTGCGTGGCGATTTTGTCGAGGCCAGCTGTAATAAATGCCATGTGCAACAATTTGTGCTCGATATGGCTCCCGTTTATTCCCAAGGTAAAGAGATCTTTGTGGAATATGGTTGTATCAACTGTCACAAAATCAACGGCTTGGAATGGGCGCCTAAGTCGGGCCCAGACCTCGTGCGAATCAAAGAAAAGGTTTATCCCGAATGGCTCGTGGCTTGGGTAAAAAAGCCGACAGATTATTTGCCTCACACCAAAATGCCGCAGGTTCCTTGGCAAAATGATGAAGAAGTGCTGCAAGCCGCGGCCTATATCTGGGCAAAGTCAGAACCCTTTGATTGGAAATATGGCAAATACACCGGAGGCGGAAGTTCAGCCGAAGGGGAAAAGCTGTTCAATTCCATCGGTTGTTTTGCCTGTCATCAGGTGGGTGGCCAAGGTGGCGATGCTGGGCCAGCCCTAGATAAAATTGCTGAGAAGACCTCAGCCGATTGGATCTACAATTGGATTCAAGATCCCAAGAATTGGTCCGAACATGCTCGCATGCCCAGTCTAAGATTGAGTTTGGATGAGGCCCGCAATTTGACTGCCTTCCTCATGAGTAACGGGTCTCCTTTACCTCAAGATGCCAATATTCGTGCTGCCTTGCTTGAAGAAAAAAACGTTGAAGCAGGCTTTAATGTCATTAGCAATTACGGGTGTTACGCCTGTCACAATATTCAAGGTTTTGAGGGCATGGGGCGCCCTTCGGTAGACCTAACTAATTACGGACGAAAAGATGTTCATGAATTGGCCTTCGGAGACGCCAAAATACCCGAGACATGGCAAGATTGGACATTAGGAAAGATCACCAATCCCCAAATGTTTTTAGACGAACGTTCCACCTCGGTCATGCCTACCCCCAACCTTACCGATGAACAACGTCATGCCATGGTGGTCTTTTTGAAAGGGCAAGCCCCCGAAGAATTGCCCGCAGAGCGTATTGCCTTTGATCCGGTTGTAGAGAAGGGGCGTCACCTAGTTTATCGCTATAACTGCAAGCAATGTCACGTCATCGAAGGCGAGGGCGGAAAAGTAGCTGAGTGGATCAAAGAACCTAATGATCTTCCGCCCAATCTCGCTTCCACGGGAGCACGTTTACAAACGGCGTGGATGTACCAGTTCTTAAAAAATCCTGCGGCCTATCCTCCCGTCCGTGATTGGCTGCAAATTCGTATGCCTACCTTCGGTTTAACCGATGCCGAAGCTGATGAATTGGTGCAATACTTTAAAAAAATTGCCGGGGTCGATACCTTATTGGAAGGACGCCCCAAATTACAAAGCACCCCTGAAGAAATGACCGCCGGAAAAGAACTGATTTCTACCAATAACTTTGCCTGTGCTTCATGCCATTTAATTAATGGAAACCGACCAGCCGCTGGGCCCACCGTGTGGGCGCCCGATTTGGCCTATGGGCATTATCGCTTACGACCGGAATGGATCAATAAATGGGTGCGTGATCCGGCCAAACTGGTTCCCGGAATTCGCATGCCGGGATACTACCCTGAAGGCTCCCCAGGTCCTGAAGCCATCTTAGGGGGTAATGTGGACCGTCAAGTTCAGGCCATAGTGGACTATTTAGTTTATTTAGGTAATCCAGAGTCCGTAAGTATTATGAGTGGTTCCATGCAAATTCCAGAAACACTCGAATCAATTTCGGAAGAGGGTGGTACCGAACATCCCGAGCCAGCTGCCAAGGAAGGCATTGCCGAGACTCAGGAGACACCTCCAAAACAATAAAGGAGAAGATCCATGAAGAATACATTCACTCTAGCCTTGGCCCTGATGGCCGTAACATCCTTCTCGGTAACGGGTTGTGGTAAAAAGCCTGGTGCTCAAAAAGAATCGGCCCCTGCGGCCCACGGCGAAAAAACCGAAGCGGCTGCGCCTGCAGCTTCTGCGGGAACCGGCTCCATTAAGGGTGTGGTAAAGTTCACAGGGACACCGCCAACTCTACCTGAACTCAATCGACAGTCCGATCCCTTTTGCGCCGAAACCAAGATGAAGGCTCAATATGTAATTGTGAATGAAAATCAGACCATCGCCAATGTGGGAGTTCGTATCATCGGTGCGAGTGGTGGTGTCAGCGGTGAAAACAAGCTTGAAGTGGATCAAAAAAATTGCATGTATGATCCACGTGTTCAAGTGACGGTAGACGGTGAAGAAATATTGATCGTTAATAGCGATCCCACATTGCACAACGTTCATACCTATAGCGGTACCAAGACTCTTTTCAATCAAGCCCAACCTAAGGGTAGTCCCGCCATTAAGAAAACCTTTAAAAAAGACGATGGTGAAATTGTAAAATTCAAATGCGATGTGCACCCTTGGATGACCGGTTGGATGTTGGTCAATGATAATGGATTCAACGGCGTAACCGGAACCAGTGGTGAATTTGAAATAAAAGATGTTCCCGTGGGCACCTATACCTTAAAGTCCTTCCAGGAACATTTTGGTGAAAAAGAGATTCAAGTCACCGTAGAGAAAGATAAAGTGGCCGAGGTAGAATTTGCCTATGACGGAACCGAAAAGGCGGCCTTTAAATATCGTGAAGTCCACATCGGTTTTCATGAAGGCCATGAACACCATTAATCGATAGTTCTGAATTTTTTATACCCCAGGTGAAACTACTTTTCCCTGGGGTTTTTTTATGCCCGCCAGCCATTTTTTTTCCCTATTGACCTTGGCGCCGTTCAACTGATAACCCCCTGAAACTATGGAGGATTCCAAAAAAGTCCCATCTTGGCTGCGCTGGTTGGCCTTAGCGACTACCTTTTTGACCGCTTTTCTCATCCTATTGGGAGGGGTGGTTCACGGTACGGGCTCCTCTTTGGCCTGTCCCGATTGGCCCACCTGTCATGGAAGTTTTTTCCCAGAAATGGCGGGCGGTGTGTTGATTGAACATTCCCACCGTGTGGTTGCCGCTTCCGTAGGTTTTTTGGTCATTATTTTATGTCTTGGGTTTTGGCGCAGCCCCTTTCGGTCCTTATTGAAATATTCCCTGGTCGCCCTAGGTCTTGTCATCTTTCAAGGTGTATTAGGCGGCGTGACGGTTTTGTTTCAACTACCGCCAGAAGTTTCCACCGCCCATTTGGGCACCTCCATGATCTTTTTGGCCCTCTTGGTCTATATTACCCGGCGTGCCTTTGTTGATCCGGAAGGTGCATATGTCAGGGGTGAACAGCCTTATCCATTTTTTAGTTTAGGAATTCTTATCTTGTTATTTTGCCAGATTTTACTCGGAGCCTCGGTTCGGCATTGGGGCGCGGGGCTCGCTTGTGTTGAGATTCCCTTTTGTGGCGGTATTTGGCCGGCCAACGGGCCCTTTCTGGTGAAACTGCAGATGGCCCACCGCCTCTTAGGCCTTTCGGTGGGAATAGGTATTATTCTTCATGCCCTCTGGATTCGGCGAAGTCGACCGAGAGATAGCTCTTTGAATCGTTGGGCTGTACTTTCCATCTTTCTGGTTTTGGCGCAGATTGCCTTAGGTTATTACAGTGTGATGACGGCTCTGGAATTACTTCCAGTCACCTCTCATCTAGGACTTGCCGCCATACTCTGGATCACCCTATGGGTGATATTTCTACAAATGAAGGGCAGCTCAGAACATGCGCCGACCCTGGCTACCAAACCAGGTATTTCAAAACCCCCTACGCCGGCTGAGGCTTAGGCCCATGAAAGTTCAAGGCCTTTCCACTTCTCAAACGCGCTTTTTGAACGATAGTTTAGTTTTGGTCAAACCGCGAATTACCCTATTGGCGCTGATTACCGCTGTTGCGGGTATGAAAATGGCTCCAGGGGATATCTCCCTTAGCGTTTTGATTTTTACTCTGGTGGGTATCACGCTTTTGGTTGCCGGTGCCTCCAGTCTAAACATGTTTTTAGAACGCGATATCGATGTCTTGATGGAGCGCACTCGGCATCGGCCCTTGCCTGATAAAAGATTGACCCCTGAATATGGCTTAGGTTTGGGCAGTGTATTGACCGGACTCGCTATTCCCACCTTGTTTTACGGCGTCAACACATTGACCGGATGGATCGGCTGTGGCGCCATGGCCGCCTATGTATTGGTCTACACACCTTTAAAGAAACACAGTTGGATCTCCCTTTGGGTGGGTGCCATCCCCGGAGCCGCGCCCCCCTTGTTAGGGTGGAGTGCGGTGAGCGGCAGCTTGGCGTTGCCGGCCTATATTTTATTCGCCATTATGTTTCTTTGGCAGATCCCTCATTTTTTGGCCATCGGCACTTTTCGTAAGGAGGAATACTGGCGAGCCGGCTTTAAAATTTTTCCGGTGGAGGCCTCTGAAAATTGGATCAAGGTGCAGACAGTCTTATTGACATGCATGCTCTTGCCCTTAAGTCTTTGGTTATATTATGCAGGCTTCGCCGGCAGATTGTATTTGGCCACTGCCTGGGTTTTGGGAGTAGGATTTTTAGGGATCACCCTCTATGGCATTCGCAAGCATCCGGAAAACCAATGGGGAAAACGGGTGTTTTTAGGGTCCTTGGTCTACCTGACCGTTTTATTTTGTGTGATTTTTTTGGATGGAGGTCCCCAGTGAATCTGGCCGATTCCAGGACCGTTTCGAAAGGAGCACTAGCATGTCATCTAGAACAATTCGGCTGCATCGCGTACTGCGAGCGAGTCCAGAGAAAATTTACCGGGCATTCTTAGAAGCAGACGCCCTTGCCAAATGGCTTCCCCCATATGGATTCACCTGTAAGGTGCATCAATTAGATGCCAAGGTTGGTGGAACCTATCAAATGTCGTTCACAAACTATACGACAAGCCAAACACACTCCTTTGGCGGCGTGTATCAGGAGCTTTTGCCCTTTGAAAAGATTCGATATACCGATAAATTTGACGACCCGAATCTGCCCGGAGAAATGCTAACGACAATAAATTTGAAGGCGGTTTCTTGCGGAACGGAATTGAACGTAGAGCAAGATGGGATCCCTGAGGCTATTCCTCTTGAGATGTGTTATCTCGGCTGGCAAGAGTGCCTAGCTCAACTTGCAACGCTTGTCGAACCTGAGATTACGGATTAACGAAGGTGCGTCGAAGTAATTTCTTTTTACGTTGTGGACCGGTGTCTTTCGATTTCACCTAGGAAGCTGGGGAAGGGGGTTGCGATTTCCCAAAACCCAAAACCAGTGGAATGATAAAGTTAACGATAGGCACTAACATCAAGAAACCCCACCACTCGGGTTTTCCTAAGCGGGCGGATATCCGCATCCATACCACCACCAAAATAACAATATTGACTATGGGGATCAGCATCAGGAGGATCCACCACCAGGGTTTTTCAGCCAGTTTTAAAATATAAAAGATATTGAGGATGGGAATGAAGGCCCAAAAAAAGGCCTTCCCCATGGACCAACCGAGCTTTTTACCGATTTTGGCTAGGGCATATGCAAAAAAGGTGTAGATCAACAGGTAAATGATGCCAATCCCAAGCCCTAAGGCCGGAGAAATGGTTTGGTCCAATTGCGAAAATTGATCAGGATTCATAAGGGTTTCCTCGAAAATGCCCTGGGTTAAATTCATTAGGGCATGGTGAATATAAACGATTTCTCATAGGCACCAAAGCGTAATCCGCTACCGCGTTATTAGCGCTCAAATAATTACTACTTTTGCAAGCGGATGATGTAGGAAACTCCGTGGTTGCCATATATTCTAATGAAATCTTCGGCGCACTTGCAGCTCATTGAATGGAGTAGGTCTTTTCAGAATGCCAGGACCTTTTTAATTTAGCTGCTGTATACTCCCGTCTTCCAACTTTTTTTAACCATGCATCGTAAGGTATCGATCTAATCAGCCTAAACAAATTAATAGTCGATTCCTTCCACCAATTCATTGGAGTCCAATTTGGCGAGAGCTCTATATACAAGTATTTACCATCCTAGGGTTTGACTTGCGAAACCACAAAAAAATAACTAGATAATCGTAAATTTTGAAAAGGAGATACTATGCCCCCCTCGAAAAGTTTTAGGATCGTTTTCTTATCCATATTTTCGGTGGCCTTTTGGCTTTGCGGAGCCACTGTGCAGGCTGCACCCTCTGCCAAGGAGGGCAACAGTATGGTGCAATTAATGTTCGTTCAGAACGCCAAGGAAGTGGAATTCAATAACAATAAAATGACACTCAAGGGAATCAGCCCTTCGACGATATATTTCTCTGATCGGCCGGAACGCATTGCAGGACATATGACCCAAAATGCATTCCTCAAGGAATGGGATGCGGGGAAGGATAGTTTCGCGAAGGATCCACCCAATGCGACTCTTTCTATTTTCAGCGACAAAGGCGCCCAAGATGTTGTGGTTGAAATCTCGAATCCAGTCCTGAACGGCCAAAACCTGAGTTACGATGTGAAAATTTTACAAGGAGACCCGCCGGCCAAAGGCGGTATCAGCACTCTCTTCATCGACTGGGTCGCAGTTGGTTATGGGTATCACCCCTATCGATATGCTCCGCGACCTTATTATTATGGTCCCGTAACCGGCGGTTGCCATCGTAATTATTATACTGGCGCGGCCTACTGTTATCGTCCGGGCTATTGGCGATAGATATAAACCCAGGAAAATATGGCTGCCGGGTACCTAAAATTATTCCTCACTTTTATCGAGCCACCTATTCCTTGAAAGGGGATTTTGGAATATCACCCGATACGGCATTGGCAAGTGTCGGGACAAGCAATGTGGGAAAAATTGTTATTGGGACCATAGGTCTATCGAACCGTTTTATTTTGCGTTAAATTTCGGATGGAGGGTTTCAGTGAAGCATTTCTTTATTTTTCTAGTTTTGTTGGGCCTAAGCGCATGCCAATGGGGAAGCAAACCTTTACCCCAATTAAATGAATTGCCAGAATTCCAATTGGTTGATCAGAGTTCTCGCCTCTTCAGTAAAAAGGACCTTAAGGGAAAGGTTTGGGGTGTTAATTTTATTTTCACTTCCTGTGCGGGAACCTGTCCCTTACTGACCGAACGCATGAAAAAGGTTCAACAAGATCTCAAAACGCGAGCCCAACCGGAGGAATTGCAACATATCGGCATTTTATCTTTTTCGGTGGATCCGGAACGGGATACTCCTGAGGTATTGGCGGACTATGCGAAGCGATATGAGTTAGACCTGCAGCAATGGAAATTGATCACTGGCTCGGTAGAAGATATTCAGAAAACCGTGGTCCATGGATTTAAAATCGCCATGGGGAAGGTGCCCCGTAACGATGAAACTAAGGAGACTTCTCCTGCAGAATTCTATGATGTGGTCCATGGAGAAAAATTTCTAATTGTCGATGACAAGGGGTGGATTCGTGGATATTACGACGCCAATGAAGCAGGCATGATCACTTTTACCCGTGACCTGATTGCCCTGGCGAAAAAGGATCAATGATATGGATTTGGGATACAAGCTTGCCACCCTCAACGCATCCTTAAACGGCCTTTCGGCCACATTGTTATTGATGGGGTGGTTGGCGATTCGCGCTCGTAAGGAAAGTATTCATAAAAAATTTATGGGTTCCGCCTTTGTGGTCTCGAGCCTTTTTTTGATTAGCTACCTGATACGAGTGGGAATTTCGGGAACCCACCGCTACCCCGGAGTGGGATTAGAAAAGACCGTGTACCTGATTATCTTATTCAGCCACATTATTTTAGCCGCCTTAGTACCTTTTCTTGCCATCAGGACCATCTACCTGGCGTTGAAAAGAAGATTGCCGGCCCATCGTCGAATCGCAGCGGTAACCTTTCCCATTTGGATGTATGTATCCGTGACCGGAGTACTCATCTACTTCATGTTGTATCATTGGGTTTAACCGTGGGATTGGGCGAGGATCGTGGCCTGGGTTGGTTTGGACACCGTCATGCCCCAAGCAAAGACCACGGCCAATAAAATGGCGGCGAAGATAAACGGATAACCTATATTCCAGTCGTAGAGGGCGCCGGCGGTTACAGGCCCGAATACCCGGCCAAGGGAAGCGCTGGATTGAAAAACTCCCATCACGGACCCTCTCGCCCGAGTATCGGCCATCTGAGAAACCAAACTTAAAAAACTGGGTTGGCTTAAGCCACGCCCCAAGGAAGATACACACAAAGGTATCAACAAAATCGCTACCGATGCACTGGCAGGTATCACCACGAAAGCTCCCGCCATCAAAAAGGCTCCCACCAATAATAGTTTCTTCTCACCATACATGGGGACCAAACGCCTAATCAGCCCACCCTGGACGGCAACCATAATCAAGGCCATGAGTACTAAAATATAGGCCACATTTTGGGCATCGTAACCAAAACGGTCCATCATCAAGAAGGCGAAGGTGGCCTCCAGTTGGGTGATGCCCAGGGTATAAATAAAATATAAAGCGCACATCTTAAAAATGGCAGGATCCTTTAAGATTTTTACCTTGGTCTTTGGGGCTTCTTCGGATTTTGGCTTGGACTCGCCTAAGCTCCACCACGCAAAAAAGATATTGAGTAAGCCTAAACCGGCGGCCGTCAAGAGTGGGACTGCGTAACCGTATACAGAAAGGACTCCGCCTAGGGCGGGTCCTAAAATAAATCCGATTCCGAAGGCTGCTCCGATCAAGCCCATTCCCTTAGCTCGGTCCGCATCACTGGTCACATCGGTAATGTAGGCGGTGGCTACAGAGATATTGGCGCCAAAGATTCCCGATAAAATTCGCCCCAAAAATAAGAAGAGCAAACTGGGAGCGAATCCGAGAATAACCATGCCGAGGAATGATCCGGTCATGGTAAAAAGTAAGACTCGTTTGCGGCCTAATTTATCGGAGAGACGCCCCCACAAGGGAGAAAAGAGAAATTGCATGGCCGCATAGGAGGTGAGCAATAGGCCCAGCACGGTGGCATTGGCACCATAGGCCTCGGCAAAAAAGGGAAGAATAGGGATCACCACGCCAAAACCAATGAGGTCTAAGACGATGACGCTGAAGAGAGAACCCAGTGAAGCTTGATGGCGGGACATAGCCGGTTTCCTTAGGCGTGAAACGCAAGAAACTCAAGGAAATCAAATGTTAAGAGCATATTTGCGACCCGATTTTAATCTTGACGTATGGCAGGGCCTAGATTAAGTCCAGGCCTCTAGGAATACCCATGGATAACCTTCTTAAAATATTAAGTCTACCCGACAATATCCCCATTGTTTTCATGCTTATCGCCGTTATCTACCTGACGTGGCTTTCCTTTAGCGAGGCGAGAAAGAACGATAAGCTCATCGACGAAGGTAAGCGTGATCAAGTGTATCGGCGCATGATCGAATAGTCTAACTATCTAAAATCATTGATTTAATTTAAAAACAACCTTTTCGGGTCTCAAGCGATAAGTCCCTGAACTTTCAACGTAATTTGGTTCGCGGGGCACATGAAAGATCTATTTACCGGGGGATTTCTCCCACCAGGTTTGGGGCACCGATCCCCAGCTTCCATTCCAAAAGGTATTTCCGGGGCTAAACAGTCACCCTCGGAAATCTCCCAAGGCATGCAACGACTCTTTGCGGCTTTGTCCCCTGGGCAAGTGGCTCTGCCAAATCTCCTACATTCGTCTGAGACCTCGTCTTATTTACCCGAGGCAGATCTTTTGCTTTGGAAGAAGCATTTAGGTTCGGCACCTTTTAAAATTCTAGGCAATCTAGCCACCGAATCCGATCCAGAAATTTTCTTTCAAGACCTACAGAATTTTGCCCTCGATGGATTTCGAAATCATCCCGGGCCCGCCGAGCAATTGGTGTTGCAAACTTTGGTCGAAGCTCCGGACTTTTTCGGTCTACCCATTCCTGAAGGCGTGCGCGCCAATGCGAAGCGACATTTTGATGCGATCCAAGGCAAGGGTTCCCTCGGCCTGCGCATAGAATGGGGAAGCCAACCCTTTGTGGATGAAGTCTTGGATCCTGGAACTCTATTGGCCATGGGAGTGGCGGCACCGGCGTATAGCCTGACCCGTGGCCTTGTTATGGAGCGTTTATTCGTTCAATCTGCAAATATATGGAATCGTGGCTTGGGGCTACGCATCACTGCTGGGGCCGCGGGCTTGGTCCCTGAAGTCCTGACTTTTTCCGGAGTCCACCATGGCTACAATGCCCTGATGGGCGGTGCCCAACATAGCTTTGCATCTTCTGGACTTATGCAAGAATGGGGCTCCTTGGCCATGACCCTGGGACTCTTTAAGATGTTTGGCTACGCCTTTGGTGAAGGGGGAATGGCCTTACAAAAAAGTCATAGCTTTAAACTAAACCCTGAGACCGTGCAAAAACTGAGTTCCGGTTTGGGAATGTATACGGGCGTCTTGAGCTCTCATTATCTCGAAGGAAAATTGGGGTGGCGGGAACCGCAAAATCTATCGGCCTTGCTTTTGGGTGCGGGCATCACCAGCTTGCAATTAAAAACCATGGGGGCCTTGTCGCACCGGATGATGGGTCCCCGATATGGTGCTTGGATAAAATCAATAGAGCATCGGGTCAAGACCTTGACCGCACCCAAGTGGCAAGCTCCCTGGGGAGATTTCTTTAACGGATCGGGGTTTTTTCAACCCATGACCCCTGAGGGCATTCCCTGGGTAATGCCTATGATCGAGTCCCGTGAGGATCCAAAATTGCGGGGAATTTCCCTAATGACCGGATCCAAAGATGGCTCGGGTAATACTCCGGGACCTGGCCTTGCCAAAGCCAAGCCCTTGCCCATGAACAAGCCGAATTATTTTAAAAATTTATTACGGATCTATTTGAGCAAGGAGAGTGGGGAGACCACCAAGGTACAGGCCGCCGCAGAATTATATGAAGATCCGGAATTGTTGGAATCGGTATTAACCAATCACTTCAGACAATCCGTATCCCAAGGGGAAGACTCGTCAAAAAGCTTATCTACAGGAGGTAGCGAAAGGGCAGGGCGAGCCCATAAACTTGTGCTTATTCGGGATCGCAAAGATCAAGGCGATCAAGATATTTCGGTCGACAAACAAAAAACGACACCACAGCGCGAATCGGAAATAGCCAAAAAGGTAGCTGAAAAACTGATCAATATCCGCATGGATCACCTCTATAGGCTGGCAGATCGTCTCTATGAATATACCGAAAAATTAGAATTTATCTTAGCCAAGCTCGAAGGCCAAAGGGATTCCCTTCCAAAAAATGACAGCAAAGAAATCGAAAAAATGGATTTGCTCATTCACAGTGCCGAAATCAAACACATGCAAATTTCCAGGTATTATGCGGAAGCTCACGCTCTCATCGCCGACTTTAAAGGTCCCAAAAAACCTTCAGCTTTCGATAGGGAATCTTATGGCTTGCACCAAAAAAGAAACGAAGGGTTTTTGCAGGAGGTTGAAACCTATCTCAATCGAAACTCGGTAGTACGCGAAATATTAACGGAATGGAACGGGGTCGGCCCGACGGTCTCAACGGCTCCCGTAGAATTTAGTAAATTAACCGCCCATGTTCTTAAGATGGATATTCCCAGCGAGAAGAAGGATTTTTTTCAAGAGGCCATCACCTATGACCCTAATCTGTATTTTTCCGAAGGTCATTCTTTAGAAATTGTATTTAAAAAAATAAATTCGGCGGAAACCTCTGAAGTATCTCTGGATTTATGGCGTCCCATTGACCGCTATTTGGAAAGTTTGCAGCAATTGCGTCGCTGGACCACGAGGGATGACATTTGCAGTATTTCACCAGATATATCTACCGTAGATCCCCTTGGAAAATCGGGCATGGAATTGACGCGGCATCAGTTAGAAAAAATAATCGAATCTAGATTTTCAGAAGGAAGCGAAGAAAGCAGGAAGGCGAGAGGCGCCTTAGAAGATTACTTAGATGCCACCGCAAAATTACGCACCCTGCTTAGCCACTATGTGCCTAAAATGCGAATACCGAATCCTCTAAATTGGGAGGAGGTCAAGAGCCGCTTTCAAGGATTGGCGAAACATCAAAAAATGAGTCAGGCTGCTATCGATCAGATTTTGAACTGGACCGAAATTAAAACAAAAACACCTCGACATGCCATTTTATCAGTCTATCGAAATCAATTCGTTACCGGAATGATGGATTTCGTATTTAACGACCACCGTCTGCCGGAACATACACGAAAAATTACCGATTTTATCGAGCGTGTGTGCCAGCGAAAAGACGTAGAAATGATGACCAATTTGGCGATCCGCTTTCATCATTTCAGTTTCGGTGAATTGGGGTCTGAACGAGCTGATCGAGATTCAGCCCCCCCAAGTCAACAGGTCATTGACGGCAGTATTACAGCTAGAAATGAGAGATTTTTAAATAGTCTGCTTCGCATGAGTGACTTTTATAAAGCTTACCCCGAATTTCATGGTGCCTATTTTGAAATTATTGAAAAACTTAACGGCGAGGGCGGCGAGCAGGAAAAACGGCTGGTCAATCCCATCGACCAAAGGGTTCGGGACCTCCTCGATCGAGGTTACGCCGTCGATTTACTCAGTCGTGGTGGTTTAGGTACTGCGGCCATTGGAGTAAAAGGGAAGGGTGGAGAAAAATATGTCTTAGGCATTACTTCGATCTTAGGTAGTTTGTCTGACCGGCCTACTTTTAATCTTTGGACCTCCAAACTACTTCGAGACCTAAATTTAGAAAGCTACAATTTTGGGGGCGATTCCGGATCAAAACAGTTGGGTTTGGCAGTCTATGTGCCTCGTTTCAAAAACACTATGGCTAAAGAAGATGCGGTTTATTGGGCTCGCGACACCTTAAGTGATTCACCGCATCTCGATTTTATTGATTTATATGTGCCGGAAAATAATTCTGCCGTTCGCAATGCCTTTGATCCCAAAGAATTTTTAAAAATTCACGTTACCAAGGAAGATGCCACCACAAAAACCAAAATCCTAGATCTTGAAACGAAATTGCAGGAATCACCTGATGACGTATTTTTATATCTCGAACTATATCGTCACCTCACTAGTTTAAAAACTGAAGTAGACATACTTGATCCAGGGATGAGTTATTTGATTAGTGCTGCCCACCGGTTTCCGGGAAATAAAGTAGTTGCATCAGAATTAAGAAAGAATTTGGAGAGTTTATTTAAAACACATCACATGTATCGCGAACACCTTTTAGACGGATTTACTTATCAGGACCATCGAGAATCCAAGGTCGCAAGGCATAAATATGAATTAGATTTGGCATGGAGAGAAAGGAGAAAAGCCAATCCGTTTCATTTATCCCAAAGCAAGTTAGGTAGCGCTGAGCATTACCGTCGGGCCGAAGAATTCTTATTTGCCGTCTTAGGAAAGCAGTTTTCTTTGAAGAATATTCCAGAGGTCATGGATTTGCGAGCTACGGGGTTTGAAGTCGGAAATTTGAAATGGGGTTACGATGGCAGAAACCCGGATCATTTTTCCTTAGAAGGTGAGATTCGGGCCATCGGTGATACATTTCCATTTCAGAGAAAGTATAGGCCTAATAAATCAATTATCCACCGTTCAGATTCCGATATTTATTCAGAATTAGAAGCCGGAGTTTTCGAAATGAAATTGATTAAAGAGAAAGCTACCGGAAAAATCCGTATGGAAATCCATCGATTGAATATACCTGAAGCATGGCAAATGTCGGGTATGGGCACCTTGTTTTTAAAAAGACTGATTTCCCTGGGACGACGCTTTGATGTGGACCATCTAGAATATTTTGATGTTTCTAAATCAGGTAAGATCGCATTGCTAAAAATGGGTGGCCGCATAAAATTAGAAGGCGAATGGGAAAGATTGCGGAGAGGATTTCCGAATTTTGTGGAACAGTATGCTGCAAAGCAAAATTGGTGGGGAGTCGATTTGTCTCCGGCAACCACCATTAAAAACTCGCAAGATTTGGTTTTTGCCCATATCGATATGCTGGAGCGTAAATTGATGTATACACCCTGGTATTGGCAAAATGGTAAAAATACACCAACCTATCTCGACCCCCAGTATCAAGTGGGTCGAATCTATCTCTTGGAAGATCCGGGATTGAATTGGGATGTTGTTTTTGATCTTCAACCAGGGTCTTCCTCCCTAAAAACCTTTTCTCATTATTTTTCCCATCGTTTTAAATTGCCTGCAGGGCAAGAGCTTGCTGAGGAATAGGGCGATGGACCATTGACGGCACCTGGGCCCTTTGGTAAGAATCCTTGGTTTATGTCTCCCGCCAAATCCTTAGAAAACAAAAAATACCCACGGGGAATTCAAGCGGCCTTAGATCGTTTTATAGAAAGCGCCGGTAAGATTTCGGCCAATATGCTCGGCATGGTCAATAAGGTTGGGGGGCAAATCTACGCCCTGTTATTTTTATCCCGTGATCCCTTGTCCCTCGATGAAATTGCTGAAATTCTTGGAGTTAGTAAGGGCAACATCAGCGTCAATGTGCGACTACTCGAAGAACTCAAGTTGGTAAAAAAGGTTTGGGTCAAAGGGTCCCGTCGCGACTATTATGAGGCCAACCGGGATTACCCGAGAAAATTACTCAAAGGATTTTTTGATCGCATTCGAGAAGGCATCGACGAGAGTATGCGACTGATCAATCGATGTCAGGGTCAATTTCAAGAGGCCTTGCCTGTGGTTAAGTCCGACGAGGAGGCCCAAAAAGACGCCGATTTCATGATGTTGCAATTAGATATCCTCAAGGCCTTTTACACCGCCGCCGGCCAGATCTTCGAGGACTTTTATAAGGGCAGGGATCTCAATACGGAGCTATTGCGCCGTGCCATTCTCGATTAGGGGCGCAGTTTTTAGCTTGACCCTCCTAGCCACTCCAGTTACAACCCCCACCACAGAAAAAACCTTTTAATTACAGTAATTTAAAACGTTTAGAAGGTTTAAAATCTTATTTGAGTGTCGACCTTCCCGAAAATCGGGAAACCTGGAAAAGAAGTAGAAGGATAGAGGAGAAATCTTATGGCTCGTGCAAAATTAATGGACCGCGCCGTGGTCCGTGGTGCCAAAATCGCTTGGCCCACCTTTCAATTTATCAATCGCATGTTCAAAGACGGTAAATCCATTTGGCCGAAATGGGCTCCCGGCCCCTTGCTCAAAAGCTATGAGCGAACGCGACCTCTCTTGGGTTTTCCTAGAAAAACCGATTCTCTTTGCCCTCGATGTGTCATTGAGACCCGTGAAGAAATTATTTCTGGGCAAAAAGACCATACGGTATTGATCGATGGGAATCCTGGAGAAGTGCCCGCCCAAATTATTGAACGGGACGGCGAAGTTTGGATGGTCAAGGATTGTCCAAAACACGGTAAAATTGAAGATAAAATGTCCATGGACGCGGAATTTTTACAACGCATGGAATCTCTTTTTCCCGGGCGTGATTTCAAGTCGCCCAAAACCTCGGTGCGAAACCATGGTACTTCCACCATTCAATATGGCCGTGGTTCCGTCCTGACAGTCGTTCTCACCAACCGATGTAATATGATGTGTGACCCTTGTTTCATGGATGCCAATCAGGTGGGATATGTTCATGAATTGAGCATGGATGAAGTGAAAGAGGTACTTGATAACTCTCTAAAGATTAAGCCACGACGACAAATGTCCGTGCAATTTAGCGGTGGGGAACCCACCATGAGTCCTCATTTTATTCCTGCCATTAAATACTCCAAAGAAGTCGGTTACTTTAGTGTGCAATGCGCAACCAACGGTATTCGCTTTGCTGAAGATCCCGATTTGGCTAAAGAGGCTTTTGATGCTGGTCTGCGTATCGCCTACTTGCAATTTGATGGGGTGGGTAACGTCAACCACGAACATCGTAAAATCGGCAATCTATTCGATGTTAAACTTCGCGCCATGGAAAACTTATATAAGGCAGGCATCGATATCGTTTTAGTGGTGACCATCGTGAATACGGTGAACAATCACCAAATCGGTCCCATTATTAAATTCGCCATTGAAAATTCCGACAAGATCTCCTTCATCTCTTTTCAGCCGGTATCCTTCACCGGTCGAGACGAAGATATTACCGATGAAGATCGTCACCAACAACGCTATACTTTGGCGCATTTGGCCCATGACGTGAAAAACCAAACGGGCTTGTCTGAACCGCTTCGTGATTGGTACCCCTTATCCGTAGGTTCCATCTTTGCCAATTTGGCTGATATGGTTGCTCCCCAAGAAGACTGGGGAAATATGAGCTGCGGATGTCATCCCAACTGCGGGGTGGGTATGGCTCTGATGGTCAACAAGCGTACCAAGGTTTACAAGCCGGTTTCTGAATTCCTAAATTTGGATCAATTCATGAACGATGTGACCCGAATCACCGATGCGGCCCGAGGCAAAGCCTTGACCAAAACTCAGATTGGCATGGCCTTGCTGCGTAACCTTGATCCTTCAAAGTTTCCTGAAGGCCTGGATCTGAAATCATTGCTGACCAAATTTGACAAACAAAGTGGTGGCACCCTCTCAGAAAAAGATTATGGGACCGGACATGAAAGAAAAAGTGACGATTGGTTGTTCATGTTCGTAGCAGGTATGTGGTTCCAAGATCTTTTCAATTATGATTTCCGACGTACCGAAATGTGCATTATCCCTTACGGCACCCAACAAGGTGAGATCTCTTTCTGTGCCTATAATACTGGTGTGGGTTGGAGAAATATCATTGAGAACATGTATAAAAACGCCTCCGTTGGTGAATGGTACAAAAAACATGGCCGTCACAAGGTCTATGCGGGTGGGGCCAAGGTCGATTTAGAGACCTTTGACCATTCCCTCAAGGTAGATGAAAAGCTGATCTTAGAAAAAGAAGAAGCCTTGAAAGCCAAAGAAATGACCGAAAGCAAACGGCGTGAATCCCAGAAGTCCAATGAAACCGCCACGGTCTGAGGCCCGCAGGGGCCCATTGACCCCCCATAGAAACTTCTGATAGCCCTTAAGGCCTTATGAGACCGGTTTTATTCGGTATCGACCCCAAGTGGAATAGCCTCCTGCCTCTAATAGTCATCAATGTATTGATGCTGCTGACGGTGGTGGTCTTTGCCTTTAAATATAAGAAACGCGGAACGACCGATCTTGCCGGTCGTGCCAATTCCAAATGGGTCGGGCCCTTTTTCTACGAATATTGGGGTTGGTTCATTTACCCCATTGAAAATCTCGCCATAAAAATTGGCTTAACGCCAAACTTCTTTACCACTTTAGGGTTCTTACTCAGCGCCGGTGCGGCTGTCGCCTTTGCCACAGGTCATTTTGGTATGGGCGGATGGCTGGTTATTTTTGGGGGAACCTGTGACATGTTTGATGGGCGCATCGCCCGAAGGACTGGTAAAACCACCAAGTCCGGTGCTTTTTATGATTCGATCATGGATCGTTTCGGTGAAGCTGTAGTTTATTTGGGTTTAGCCATCTTTTTTAGAAACCAATGGGTTCTCTATGCGGTCATGGCGGCCTTGGTGGGCTCTACCATGGTATCTTATGCCCGGGCCAAAGGGGACAGTGTGGGGGTGAATTGTCAAGTAGGGGCCATGCAGCGTCCTGAGCGTATCGTTTA
>JAJFLL010000298.1 GCA_021772695.1 Deltaproteobacteria bacterium | reverse complement strand
ACCTATGGGAAAGAAATCCGCAAAACGTGGATACGTTGGTGGACTTTGGCAATAGCTATTTTTTATTGGCCCGAATCTATGGAAAACAAGGTTCCAAAATGCAGGCCGGCCTGACCGCAAAAAAAAGTCAGCGCCATCTGGAAAATGCACTTGGAATACAACCGAACCGGTGGGACGCTTATCTGCCGTTGGGCGCCTATCATTATTTTGCAGGAAATACGCCGGCAGCCTGGAAACCCATAAAAGCCCTCTTCGGTATCAAAGGTGAAAAAGCTCAGGGCATCATGGAACTCAAACAAGCCCTGCAAGGCGATCATCCTTTTCAGTGGAATGCTCGCTATGCCTTGATTGAAGTCTATCAAAAGGGTGAAAAAAATTGGCAGGAGGCCTTGAAATATTTAGATGAATTTATTGAAAGCTTTCCCTTAAATCCCTTGCCCTACCTAAAGCGAGCGCAAATCCTCGAACTCAAAGACCCCATGACCGCGGTCCAAGCCTATCTGGATTTTGCAGCACGATGTGCAGGCAGCGAGCTCAAATGCACGAAAAAGTTTGCTTTCTTGGCCCATGCGCGGGCAGGAAAACTGGTTGAAGAAAAAGGTCAAAAGACCGAGGCGCTAAAACAATACCAAGCCGCCTTGTCTCAAGACACGGGAGTTTATCCCGAAAGAACTAAGGAACTGCGAGAACGTATTACCCACTTAGGCCTTACCCAGTGACCATGAACCTGCCCGATGCAAAAATGAAAGAGGAAGCTTGGGAATTCGTAGCACCGCCTTGCCCCTATTTTGGTACATGTGGGGGCTGTCAATTACAGCATGTGTCTTATGCCTCCCAATTGAAATGGAAGCACCAGCGGCTTGTGGAATGTCTAGCAGGTATTGTTGAGCCGTCCTTGGTAGAAACGCCCATTGCCTCTCCGCAAATTTGGAATTATCGCCGTCGCATTCAGATCCATGCCACACCCCAAGGGCAGCCGGGATTTTACGGTTCCGGCAGCGCCAAGGTGATTCCCGTTTCAGAATGCAAAATAGCCCATGAGGCCATCAATGAAAGTTTGAATGAAGTGGAGCAAAGGTTTCACGAAATCATGGAGCGACGACAGCATTCGAGCCGATTGGGCTTTGAGTTAACGGTGTTTCCAGGTACTCCCGTCGAAATCCAAGCCCTTTCGGAGGACCGTTATTTTTTACAAAGCAATCCAGGTGCCAATGAATTATTGCACGAACATTTGCAACGACACTTTTTAGCATTAGCTCCAAAACGGGTGTTGGAACTCTTTGCCGGAGCGGGAAATTTTACCTTGGGCTTGAGCCAAGGGGCTATGGAGTGGACCGCTGTGGAGTCCGATCCGAGTGCCGTAGCTAAGGGCAAAGAGTTAAGCCTTAACCTTAAAAAGCCTGTTCGGTGGGTTGAAGAGAAGGCGCACCGTTATTTAAAAAACCGCAAGGGTGGTGGCTTTGATTTGGTTCTGCTGGACCCACCCCGGTCGGGCGCAAAATTATGCATGCCCTCATTGGTAAAGATGCAAGTCCCAATGGTTTTATACCTCTCCTGTGCCCCTGAGGCCTTGGCGACTGATCTAAAAATTCTGAAAAATGGTGGGTATCAAGTGACGAAGGTGCAAGCCTTTGACTTCTTTCCTCATACCACCCACCTGGAAACCCTTGTCCTGTTGCGTCAAGTTGGTCCCGGCACAATCTAGGCGGCCGGCTTATTTTCTTGATCCGATCCATGCTAAACTTTGGCTATGAGTACAGCGGTAAACATTGCCTTGACCCGCCCTGGCGGGAACCCATGGGGGGCTCATCGGGTGGTTTCGCCTCAAGGAGTTTTGCCTCAGACCGCTGAGGTCTTGGATGTCTCCCTTCCCATTTTTTCCAATGAACTTTTGTTAGCGGTGGAATGCCTACTTTTAGATTCCGCCTCCATGCGCCAATTGAATATGGCGACCCAGGGTGATGCCAGGCAAGTGGGGAAAAAGATTCAAAAGATCGTGGACGAACGGGGCAAAATGCAAAATCCGGTAACCGGGTCAGGGGGTATGCTTTTAGGACGGGTCCTTGCCATCGGCAAAGACAGCCCTCATAGGCTGCAGATCGGGGATAGGGTGGCGACTCTGGTGAGTTTAACCCTCACGCCCCTGGCTTTGCAGCAGGTAAAAAAAGTAGACCTTCATTCCGGACAAGTTTGGGTGGAAGGTCATGCCATCATCTTCGCTAGTGGTCTGCTGGCACCCATGCCTTCCGACATTGCTGATGACGTGGCCCTGGCGGCCTTCGATGTCTGTGGTGCCCCCGCTTGGGTAAAGCGTCTGGTTACCAGCCAAGATCGGGTCTTGATTTTGGGGCGAGGCCGCGCAGGTTTATTGGCCATGGCGGCGGCACTCGATGTGATTGCTCCAAATCAATTACGTACCTTAGATAACCATCCGTTAAAGACTCGGGATTGGCCGCAGGCCTGGCGCCCCATGGGACATTTCACCGCCGATGCCACTCAACCTTTGCCAGCTTGGCGTCAGATAACTGACGCCGGTGAAGAACCTTTTGATCTGGTGGTCAATACTTGCAACTCCCCGGAAACTGAGGCCCTAGCTCTTCTCAGCGTGAAGCCGGGGGGAAAGGTGCTATTTTTCAACATGGCCACTTCCTTTAGTCGCGCCGTGCTGACCGCTGAGGGCTTAGGGAAAGATGCCCAGCTCATCATGGGAAATGGTTTTGCAAGAGGCCATGCAGAATATGCCCTCAACCTGCTGAAGCGAAATCCATCGTTGTGCCGAATGATTTTTCCTAAAGATCCCAGTAAGCCGAGGAGGTCATGATGCGTTTGCCCTACTTGGACAATTCCAACCCGCTATACTACCAAAAGTGGCTGCCGTGGCGAGATGTCCCTCGTGAACAATGGGATGATTGGAAGTGGCAATTGCAACATTCCGTTACCTCCATTGAGGCCTTAGAAGAGATTTTGCCCTTGGAACCGGAGGCAAAAAACCGCATCGTTCATACCTTCAAGAAATATAAATTTGCCGTTGCGCCATACTATATTTCTTTGATGGATCCCGATAACCCGCAATGCCCCTTTCGGTTGCAAAGCATACCTCAGGAATCCGAACTAGAAGTGTCTGGGGAAGAGTTCAGCGATCCACTTAATGAAGATGACGATATGGCCGTACCCAACGTGGTACATCGGTACCCAGACAGGGTGCTCGTGACTATTAATTCTTCTTGCTCCATGTACTGTCGTTTTTGTACTCGCAGGCGCTTTGTCTTGGACAAGGGCGGTCATAAGGACCGAAATGAATTGGAAGTCATTTGTGACTACTTGGAATCCCACCCTGAAATTCGAGATGTGATCATTTCCGGTGGCGATGCCCTGATGATGGGTGAGAAAAGGCTTTTGGAAATTCTGGGCAGAATCCGGGCCATTCCCCATGTGGAGATCATGAGATTGGCGAGCAAAATCCCCTGCGTTCTACCCATGCGGATCACCGATGCCTTGGTGCAAACCCTTAAAATCTTTAAACCTTTATACTTTATGACCCATTTCAACCACCCCTATGAGATTACCCCAGAGGCAAAATTGGCTTGCGAGCGAATTGTAGACAATGGTATCCCCATGATGAACCAAACGGTTCTCCTGCGTGGCATCAACTCCGAAGTAGTGATCATGAAAAAGCTCATGCAGGAACTATTAACCATTAGGGTAAAGCCTTATTATATTTACCAATGCGACCTCAGTGAGGGCATTAGCCATTTTCGAACCCCGGTAGAGAAAGGGATCGAAATTATTGAATCACTTAGAGGTCATACCAGCGGATTGGCTGTTCCCGAATTTGTGATCGACACTCCCGGAGGGGGAGGCAAAGTTCCGATTGGTCCACAGTATCTCTTGAGCCAATCAGACAAAAAAGTCGTGCTACGAAATTACGAGGGAATCATCAGCTCCTATCCGCAACCTAAAGAAACGGATTGCACCTGTAGTACTGCAGAAGCCATCCGTGAGAAGGGTGATCGTAGAGTCGAGCATGGACCGGCCCGGTTACTCCATGATGAGGCGCTCTCCATGAAACCCCATGAAATGTCATAGGGTATAAAGGGCGTAACCATAAACCGTTAGTCGAAGGTTTTTTAGGTAAAAGCGTTTTAAACGATTAGTTTTATTTATTTATTCCCAAGCAAATCAGGGAATCCTTAAAGGCTAAACAAATCGATTATTCTTCCATTGTGTATACTTCGAGTTTTTGGCCTGTACCCCCGCTTTCACTTTAAGACCTTCATAGACAACTGAAGATAGGCAACTATGAGCAAGCTTAGTCTTGATCGCGACAAGGTCGATTACGCAAAACGACTTGCCGAGCAAATTGTTACCCCTGTTCAACATTTTATTGATCGACACACCACCGATTCCATTGAACGCAGTGTGCTGCGCCTCATGGGAGTTTCGGGCCCTGCAGATCTAAAGCCAAAGGGAGATGCCCCCCAAGGCCGTATCCCCTTGGTCAATGCATTGGCCGATGCCATGGGGCAAAAAAAACTGGCCTTGGGTGCCGGTTATTGGTTGGGACTCGCCGCCGCTCATCAACCCAATTTAGATAGCAATGCCTTGGCAAGGGGCATTATCTCGGGAAAAATCAAATTAGACGATTTGGGGTCGAAATCTAAGGATGAGATCGATCGGGCTTGTGGCCGGTTAATGCAGCCCCAATTGGATCGGCTTAGGCAAAATCGAGAAAATAAAAGCCGACGCCCTGATTGGCATCGACCCTCCCAACCCTTGAAATACGTCATCGTCGCTACGGGAAATATACATGAAGATGTGCGTCAGGCTCAGGCTGCCGTGCAAATGGGCGCAGATATTATAGCGGTCATTAGATCTACTGCCCAGAGCCTGCTGGATTACGTTCCTGAAGGAGAGACCACGGAAGGCTTCGGGGGTACTTTTGCCACCCAAGAAAATTTTCGATTGATGCGGGAGGCTCTGGACGAGTCGGAAAAAAAATACAAACGTCGAGTCGGGCTTTGTAATTATTCCTCCGGCCTATGTATGCCTGAAATAGCCGTCTTGGGTGCCTTAGAAGGTGTTGATTATTTATTGAATGACGCCATGTACGGTATTTTATTTCGCGACATCAATATGCAACGAAATTTTGTGGATCAATTCTTCTCTAGGCGGATTTGTGCTTTGTCCGGCATCACCATCCAAACCGGAGAAGACAATTATTTAACTACCGCGGAATCCTTTAAGTACTGGTTTCAGGTTCTTGCGAGTCATTTCGTCAATCAGGCCTTTGCCAAACGTGCAGGCATCGGTGACAATAATTTAGCCTTGGGTCATGCCTTCGAGATGGATCCCAATATCGAAGACTCTATTTTATACGAGTGGGCCCAGGCCCAATTGGTGCGTGAATTGTTTCCCCGGGCCCCCATTAAATTCATGCCTCCCACTAAGCACAAAGACGGAGATATCTTTTTTAGCTATCTTTATGACGGCATGTTCAATCTAGCGGGTGCTATTACGGGCCAAACCATTCAATTATTAGGTATGCATACAGAGGCGATTCATAACCCCTATGTGCAAGACCGATATTTATCCCTTAAAAATGCAAAATATATTTTTAACGGTGCGAAAAATGCCAAGGATGAAATTTATTTTCAACCCAATGGCAAGATAGCCAGGCGTGCCCGTCAAGTTTTGGACGACGGTATTAGACTACTCAAAAAATTACGGATGCGCGGAATGTTGCGTGGTATCGAAGAGGGCGCCTTTGCTAATGTTCGCCGATCCCAACGGGGCGGTAAAGGCATCGAAGGAGTATTTCACAAAGACCGAGATTACTTTACTCCTTTACAAGGATACCTCACTCCCAGGGCGATTCGGGATGAAAGTGATGGTCTACGCAAAGGAAATCGTGAACGGAGGCGCGGCAGTGGGGATCCTCGACGGTCCACCCGGTTGGGAGATCGTAAATCGAGTACAAGGGCCCGTCACGATCGTAACCGTAATGCAACGCGAGATAAACGGCCGGCCCGGTCCAGGCCCGGAAATTCAGATGTGCCTCGTCCTAACGCTCGAAACGGTGGGGAAGATGCTGCGCCCAGGCAACCTCGTACCCGAGGTTCCGAGGTCGCACCTAGACCACCTCGTGAGGGAAGTTCCGATGCCTTGCCGAGACAGCCGCGTAATCGTAATAATGATGGGGAAACTTCACAAAGGTCCCCACGAAGTGACAGTTCAGATACGGCATCGAGATCACCTCGAAACAGTGGAAGCCAAGCCGCACCGCGCACGCCGAGATCGGTTGGTCCAGATCCAGTACCACGGGGCCCACGTCCGGGTAGGGGCGATAGTGGGTCCAGGCCCCCACGCAACGGTGCTCGAGAAAACGGTTATAAAAAGGGGCGCGCCCCGGAAAAACCACGGTCCAATCGAGAATTATCCGAGGCCGATTTGCAAAGACAGTTTCATCAAGAAATTCTCAAAAAAGAAAACGGATCTTCGGTATCCAAAGCTCCCCAGAGAAGGCCGCTTAGTTCCGAAAAAACCCCCGATCTTTCTGATCCAGAGACTACTCAAAAGGTTTTCCCTAACGACGAACCTGCTGTTCCTCAGCCCCCGTCAAAACCGCGTTCCATGCCCCGTCGCCCACTAGCAGAACCCAATGCGGAAAAATCGATTCCTCGACGGGGGCTAAAGGTCGAAACGGAACTTGCTCCACCAAAACCTGCTGCGACCCCCGTTGAAAAACCTGCCTCCTACCAACCTTTGCCGCGAAGGCAGTTGAAAATACAACCCGATGCACAACCGGCAGGCGCAGAAGACAAAAAAGATCCGTCCAACGATGAGGAACCCAAGCCATGAGTTTGTTCGATATTTTTACCAAAAAGGCCGGTCGAGACTATAGTTCGGAACCAGGTGTCAATAATCCAAAAAGGGTCATGCCATACGGAGATATTTTGGGTGATGGTGCCTTGCAAATGAGCTTTACACTTCCCGTTGCTCCGTCTCCGGAGGCCAAAGAGGGGGCCAAACGGTACATTGAAAAGCTGGGACTCAAAGATGTCTTAATCGCCCATATGGAAGGGATTGGTAACAACTTAAGCTATTTCGTAGTTTACGGCCACGCCAAGCACGCTTTTGATATTACCAAGGTCAAGGTTCCTAAAGCCGACTATGAAAAGATGAATTTAGATGAAGTGGTCGAATTCGCCAGAAAAAATATTAAAAGGAAGATTACCATAGTCGGTGCCACAACGGGTACCGATGCCCATACTGTAGGACTTGATGCCATTATGAACATGAAGGGCTATATGGGAGATTTCGGCTTGGAACGTTACGATTGTTTCAAAACCATTAATTTACGATCTCAGGTTAGTCATGAGGAACTTCTTGCCCGAGCTGTGAGATTAAACGCCGATGTTATCTTGGTCAGCAAAGTCGTCTCCCAACGAGATAAACATATTGAAGAATTAAAAGTATTGGGTGCTGCCCTTGCCAAAGAAAAGGGTCTTAAAAAATCATTGATAAAAATCGTGGGCGGCCCCCGTTTAAATCATGCTCAAGCCCTAAAAGTCGGATTTGATGCCGGTTTTGGACATGGAACGCTACCCAGCGAAGTGGCCAGTTTTATCGTTCAAGAATACGCACGACGAAACGTGTCTTAATGGAATTTTTGAATTCATCCTACGTTTGGATCCTTCCTGTCATTTGTTTTATTGGTGTCTTTGCCGGTTATTCGGCCGGCCTATTTGGTATCGGCGGTGGAGTGGTGATGGTCCCGGCCCTTTTGACTTTACTGCCCTATGTCCATGCCTCCGATTCGGTGGTTATGCATATGGCCGTGGGTACCAGCCTCGCCCTTATCGTTCCCGGCGCCATAGCGGCATCAGCGAAACAGTATCAGTTGGGAAATCTAGAAATTGGGCTGTTAAAGTCATGGGTTCCTCCAGTGATTGTAGGAGTCATTGCCGCGGCTATTCTATTTAATTTTATTCCAACCCGTGGTTTAAAAATCATTTTTACCGTCTATTTATTTGCAGCGACCGCGTACGGGGTCTGGCAAAAACCGCCTCCGGCAGGCCATGCGGGATGTCCAAGTGTATTGATGCAAAGTGTAGCGGGATTTTTTGTCGGGTCTTTATCCTTATTGTTGGGAATAGGCGGGGGCACCTTCACCGTGCCATTTTTTAAATTTTCTCATTACCCATTAAAGAGAGCTATCGCCTTGTCATCGGCAACGAGTTTATTTATTGGCTCCCTAGGAGCCTTGGCAACGGTGGCCGATGGGTGGGGGCTTGCCGGGCGGCCCCCATATTCAGTGGGTTTTATCAATATTCCCGCACTATTAGCGGGCACCCCTACAGTTCTATTTTTTGCACCCCGGGGAGCGAAGCGAGCCCATGAATTTTCCGACGGAATTTTAAAAAAATTATATATCGGCTTTTTGGGTGTGATGGCTTTATATATGTTAAGCAAATTTTTATAATGAATGAAGTGTATGTATTGGGGTGTGATTTTTAGAAAGGTGATCCTGTGATGAAAATACAATTTAGTAAAATTTATTTCTTGGTATTATTGGTTTCGTTAATTTCCGTGCCACTGCAAGCAGCAACCCCAGAGAAAAAAATCACTGAAAACCCTGCCGAGGTGCAGCCTTTAAAGGTGGGAGAAAAAGTGCCCAACCTCAGTCTGGTCAATGCTGACGGTTTAGCCATCAAACTGCAAGATTTGATCAAGAAACAACCCACTGTATTGATTTTTTATCGTGGCGGTTGGTGCATCTACTGCAATAAGCACTTGGGCGCATTAAAAACTATTGAAGAGCCTTTGCAAAAACTGGGGTATCAAATCGTCGCCATTAGTCCCGATAGTGTTGATAAAATTCGTGAAAGCCTGAAAAAACACCAGGTCAATTATATGTTACTATCTGATGCACCCGCCGATGTGATTCAGGCCTTCGGTTTGGCATTTCGTTTAGATGATGCCACTTTTAATAAATACAAAGATCAGTACGGCATCGATTTGGAGCTGGATTCCGGTAAAAAACATCACCTGTTGCCGGTACCCGCGGCCTATATCGTCAATCAACAAGGCGTTATTCAATACAGGTATTATAATCCCGACTATAAAAAACGGGTTGATGTTAAAGAGCTGTTGCAGGCCGCTACTGCGGCGAGGAAGCCCTAAGGCTTCCCAAAAAGAAGCTCCTCTCACAGAATCTTGCTCCTAAAGGCGAGAAACCTTTACACTGCCCCCTATTATTGCGCACAATATCCTTTGGGATGGCAGCACCAGTGGCAAATAAAGTCACACATCGAATCAGGATCAGCGCCTCGGACGCCCACTACGGTGGGGGTCTCGTCGATGGGGCCCACGTACTCAAACTGTTTGGTGATACTGCCACCGAATTATTGATCCGAAATGATGGGCGGGAGGGCTTGCTGCGGGCCTATCAAACCGTCGACTTTCTGGCCCCCGTTTATGCAGGTGATATTCTCGAAGTTACCTGTGAATTATACCAATCAGGAAACACCTCTCGGCAGATGCGCTGGAGTGCCTATAAAATTATTGCGGGCAGCCAGGATCCCGCCAAGTCCGATTTGGGAGAAGTCTTGAAACATCCCATATTGGTGGCTCAAGCTGAGGGAACCTGTGTTGTGAAAAATTCCTGAATCCGTGATAAAATTATTATATGTTTGGTCCTATTATCATCACCTGTGCCTTGGTCGGTGCGGAACTCACCCGTGATCAAACCCCTTATCTTCCCCTAAGTCCTGACGAAATTGCTGCATCGGCCATTGCTGCTCACCAAGCGGGTGCTGCCATGGTGCATTTGCATGTTCGGGATGAATCCGGACGGCCCACTTGTCGGCAGGATATTTTCCAAGAGGTGGTCCAAAAGATTCGGGCCAAGTGCGATGTGATTATTCAAGTCTCTACTGGTGGCGCCATTGGCGATAGTTTTGAGACTAGGATGGAACCCCTGGCGGCCGAGCCGGACATGGCATCTTTGACCACGGGCTCCATCAATTTCGGTGATGAGGTGTTTCTCAATCCCCGACCTTTTATTGAACAGTTGGCGGCTGCTATGGCTGCAAAGGGCATCAAGCCAGAAGTCGAGGTCTTTGATACGGCCATGCTGGAAACCGCACTACAGATGGTAGGGCAGGGCAGTCTCGGAGCACCCTTGCATATTGATCTCGTATTGGGAGTACCCGGCGGCTTGGCGCCGTCGGAATCCAATCTGGAAATTTTGGTCAGCCGAATTCCTCAGGAGTTTACCTGGTCCGTGGCCGCTATGGGGCGCCACCAGTTTCCTATGGCCCAGCTGGCCATAAAAAAAGGCGGGCATGTCAGGGTGGGCTTGGAAGATAATATTTATCTAAGCAAAGGAGTGCTGGCTCGAAGCAATGCCGAATTAGTGGAACGTGCGGTGCAGTTGGCGAAGGCGGCAAACCGAAATATCGCGAGCTCGGCCCAAGCCCGGGAGATATTAAAAATTTCGTCGACGCTACCTGATTGACCAATTCTTGAGTGATCGGGAGATTGCAGTAAAATGCCATAAATTGAAAACTAGACAGGGCTAAATCCCTATGGAAGAAGGGGCGTATGGGTGGAATCGGCATTGTCGTCAATCCGCGCGGCAAAATGTTTAAGCAAGATCCTGATAAGATACAGCGCCTCAGCTTTATCGTGGGCGATCAGGGCAGTTACTCGGCCACGGAAGATTTACACGATCTCAGACGGGTGGCTGAAGAATTCAAGACTCGGGACGTAGACATCTTGGCTATCGGCGGCGGGGATGGAACCACCCATGTGACCCTGAGTCATTTCATCGAAGTCTATGGTGAAAAGCCCTTGCCAAAGATTACCTTTTTGCGAGGGGGCACCATGAACTCCCTGGCGAACGCTTGCAATATCAAAGGCAAGTCCGAAAAAATTCTTAGCCACTTAATTTATAAATATCACGAAGGTCACAGCTTTGAATCCACTGAGATGGACATCATGCAGATCAACAATATGTATGGATTTATTTTTGGCTGTGGAGTCATTTACCGGTGGATGGAAACCTATTATAGCGGGCCTTGGCAGGCTTCCCCACAAAAGGCTACTTATGCCCTGGTGCGTGCCATCACCTCAGCGCTAATGAATGGAAAATACTCCCGTGATTTATTTAGTCGCTTCGACGCCGAAGTGACGGTGAACGGTAAGAAATGGCCATTTGCAAACTGGTCGGCCATTTATGCTGGATCCATTCCTATCTTAGGGTTAAAGGCCAAGGTATTTCACTTCTCTGAAGAACCTCGTCACTTTCACGC
>JAJFLL010000297.1 GCA_021772695.1 Deltaproteobacteria bacterium | reverse complement strand
AGAGCTTAAGTTTTTAAAAGATTTTCTCGAACTTCCTCCGGATTTTTTGAAGGTGGGAGGCGTATTTGCTATTTTAAGTTACCACTCCTTAGAAGATCGCATCGTTAAAAATAGTTTTCGCTCTTATGAGGGGTATAAAATATTAACGCCAAAACCTCTCACCCCAACCCGGGAAGAAATTCGAAACAATTCAAGGTCACGTAGCGCAAAATTACGTGCCATTCAGAGGATCGAATAAATTGGCAAAAGGGCAGTATCAAAACGCAAGATGTTTAAAATCACAGCCTGAGTTCAGCGCCCTCGACAAATCACGAAGATTGTTTCTGCTTGGACTTACGCTGCTGGTCATACTCTTCATGGGCGCGTCTATTTTTTACATCAGCACCCATGTAGAGGTCGTTGGCACGGGTTATGAGATCAACCAAGCCTTAACCAAGAAGCAACAACTCATCGAAGAAAACAAGCTCTTAGCTTTAGAAATCGCCCGATTAAAATCACCGGGGCGCATTGAAACTGAGGCAGCCCGTCTATTCGATTTTAAACCACCGCTACCCCATCAAACTATTTACCTGAGTAATATCGACAGCAACCCTTGGGTGGTGGCCATGGCCGAAAAAGTCGAACCAGCTCCTGATTCCACCGAAACTGCATCTCCCCCTCCTTCTAAACCAGAAGCCCAGACCGTAAAAAAGATCGCTGCCCCGAACGCTCAACCGGCCAAACCAGAACCCAAAGTGGAACGGGTCGCAATAGTCAAACCTATTGAAGATGAACCAGATCCGGTGAAACCTCGCACGCAAAAATTGATTATCGCCAAGGTTGAGCGAACTCAGACAAACCTGGCACCCAAGGCCATGCAAAAATCCGAATCAAAAAAACCTAAGGAAGCGGTTCCTGCCGTGATGATCGATCCCATGCCGTGAATAAAATTCTCGCACCCAAGAATGTCCCGATCAAGAAAATACGAATACGCTTTGCCGCTGTGAGCGTCCTATTTATTTTGAGTTTTTTATTACTGGGAGCCAGGGCCTTTGAATTAAATCTTTCCGAAAATGTCAAACTGCGCACCTTGGCAAAAAACCAATATAAGCGTCGTGTGGTAGTAGCGCCCAAGCGGGGTAACATTCTCGACCGAAATGGAGAAACTCTAGCCATTGATATCAAAGTGGACAGTGTTTATGTCAGCCCCCATCGCGTACAAGATAAAAACGAATTATCTAAAGCCCTTGCAGGCATACTAGACCTCCCCGCCGGGAAAATTTTGGAAAAAATCTCTAATCCCAAACGAAAGTTTGTTTGGATCAAACGAAGAATCACACCAGAAGAAGGTGCGAAAATAAATCAATTAAAACTAGATGGATTCGGCACACTTCCCGAATATAAGCGATTTTATCCTAATGGAGATTTAGCAGCCAATCTTCTCGGTGCCGTCGGGTATGATGCCAAGGCACTTTCCGGTTTAGAACTATCTCTCGACGATTATTTGCGCAGTCAAGATCCCCCCATGTTGGTAGAACAAGATGCCAAAGGCCGTAGCTATGCACCCTTTGGCCTCGTTGGATTGGAACACCCGAAACAGGTGGTGTTGAGTATCGATAAAACCATCCAATACGTTACCCAACGAGCCCTGGTCAATGCAGTTGAAAAAGCCAAAGCCCAAGGCGGCATGGCCATCGTGCTAGAAGCCAAGACCGGAGAAATACTGGCCATGGCCTCTGCTCCAACCTTTGATCCCAACCACTATTACGATTATGAATTTAAAAATTGGCGAAACCGGGCCATCACCGATATCTATGAACCCGGTTCCATCTTTAAAGCCATAACCATCGCAGCGGGATTAGAATTAGGAAAGGTTAAGGCGGACGACAAACTCCATTGCGAAAACGGCGCCATGAAAGTCGGGAAAAATACCATTCATGACGATCATCCCCATGGATTGATCAACATGACAGAGGTTATTAAGTACAGCAGTAATATCTGCAGTTTTAAAATCGCTCAAAAAATTGGGAAGGATAAATTCTCAAAAATTATCCAAGACTTTGGCTTTGGCTCAAAATCAGGAATCGATGCCCCGGGTGAACAAGGCGGGATTCTAGCTAATGCAAAAAACTGGAGCACCGTGCAATTGGGTACGATCGGTTTTGGCCAAGGCATTTCGGCAACAGCTCTGCAAATCGCTATGGCCTATGGAGGCATCGCCAATGGAGGTTTCTTGATGAAGCCTTTACTGCTCAAAGAGATCCTCGACTCTGAAGGGGACGTGTTAAAAACCTTCTCGCCCCAAATCAGTCATAAAGTACTTGAAGCAAAAGTGGCTCATCACACTATAGAAATGTTGAAAACGGTTGTGGAAAAAGGTGGTACCGGGACCAGAGCCGCCCTTGAAGCCTATTCCGTAGCTGGAAAAACCGGAACAGCACAAAAGGTGGTGGCAGGACAAAAGGGCTATGCCAAAAATAAATATGTGGCCTCCTTTGTGGGCTTGGCACCTGCGGAAGATCCCAAGCTCGTGGTGATCGTGACCATCGATGAACCCAAAGGGACTTATTACGGTGGAGTGGTCAGCGGCCCCGTTTTCAAGGAAATTATGGAGCATAGCCTTGCTTATCTAAAGATCCCACCAACGTTCCCGGACAAGCCGACCAAAGCGACCAAGGTGGCACATAAGGGGCCTGCCGAGGGAACCAAGCCTAATAAGCCCAAAAAACTTCCTTCCGCCAAGGTCGAACCCGTCAAAAAAGCCACAGCACCCTTGACTACCCTTGAGGAAGGATTCATACCCATCCCCGATCTGACCGGACTTTCTGTTAGGGAGGTCTTACGTAAGGGCCATACCCAAAATTTCAAGGTTGAGATCCAAGGCTCTGGAATTTGCACCGAGCAGGAACCAAAGGCTGGAGCAGCGGTGGCCATCGGAACTCCAATTGTGGTGGAATGCAATCCACCTATTTAACGAAACCAATCGCGAGTCATGAAATTAAGCGAACTCATTCAATCTCTTCCTTTTCTTGAGAAAAGACATTACGCCGAGTGCGAAATAGCTGGCATTACTTTTGATTCTCGAAAGGTGAAACCGGGATTTTTATTCGTGGCGATTCCCGGAACCATCGTAGACGGGCATCACTACATTGCCAGCGCCCTCAAAAAAGGTGCTCAGGCAGTGGTTTTGGAAAAAACCGTTGCCTGTCCTGATAACATTCCCGTTTTTCGTGTAGAAAATTCCCGAAAGGCCTTAAGCCGTCTGTCGGCCTATTGGCATGGGCATCCTTCAAGGGCAATGAAGATTGTAGGCGTAACCGGTACCAATGGTAAAACCACCATTTGCAGCCTACTGGAAAGTTTTTTTTCACAGCAGGGATGGGCGGCGGGGCGTATCGGTACCATTGGATACCACTATGCTGAGAAGGAAGGCGCACTTCGACACACAACTCCCGAATCGGTTGAAATACAGGGCCTACTTAGTGAAATGAAAAATCACGGCACCCAATACGTTGCCATGGAGGTAAGCTCCCACGCCATCGACCTGCACCGTGCCGATGACATCCATTTCGATCAGGCTATTTTCTCCAATCTGACACCGGAACACCTCGATTATCACATGAGCATGGAGCTGTATTTCGAATCAAAAAAGAAGCTGTTTACTTTATTACTACCTCAGGGGGGAGGCTTAAGTCGTGCCATTATTAATGCCGACGACCCCTACGGGCAAAAACTGTTGGAAGTCATCCGCGATGAACCCGTATGGACCTATTCCACTCACTCTCAAAGCAAATGGGATCTCTTCCCAAAATCGTACCGCTCTTCCTTGTCAGGCTTAGAAGGAACGGTATCTACCCCAGCCGGTGACCTCAATTTTTCTACAAAAATGATAGGTGCTTTCAACCTATCGAATTTAATAGCCGCAACGGCTGCGGCAGTAAGCCGCGAAGTTTCACTAAAAAATATTGCAACGGCTCTAGAAAACTTTGAAATCGTCCCAGGTAGGCTCGAACGAATTCCCAATGCTCATGGACTACATGTCTTTGTGGATTACGCTCATACTCCAGACGCCCTAAAAAAAGTTTTACAGACTTTGGTCGAATTAGACCCCAATCGCCTTATTACTGTTTTCGGCTGCGGCGGAGATCGAGACCGTGCAAAACGACCTATCATGGGACGGGAGGTGGCTCGTTTTTCGGATCTAGCTGTCGTCACTAGCGATAATCCTCGAACGGAAGGCCCTGAAAAAATCATCAGCGAAATTTTACCGGGGATTCAAGAGGGGGGAATGATCATTGGAAAAGAATGTTTGGTAGAGCCGGATCGACACAAGGCAATCGCCCTGGCCTTGAATGAAGCCCAAGCCGGTGATGTAGTTTTAATTGCGGGTAAAGGCCATGAAGATTATCAAATTTTGGGAACGAAGCGCATTCACTTCGATGATCGAGAAACCGCTCGGGACCTTTTAATAGGTCGTGTGGCTACTTCCGAAGGGGAAAAGTCAGAATGATTGAAGCCTCGCTGCAATGGGCCGCTGATGCCATGGGGGCTATAGGTAACCCAAGCCTGTTAAAAGAATCCTTCCGTGGAGTGTGCACGGACACACGAGATCTAAAAGAGGGTCAGTTGTTTTTTTGTCTATTGGGCAATCGAGATGGCCATGACTTCGCAGCGACGGCTATAAAACAGGGGGCTAGGGCACTGGTGATTGATCAGGCCCATCACGAGGCCTTGCACAAGTCCTCTCCTCTTCCCCACCTCGTTGTTAAGGACACCCTGTATGCCTTGGGTGAATTGGCCAGGGCCTGGCGACAAAAGTTTTCCATACCTGTCATCGGCCTTACCGGTAGCAATGGAAAAACCACCACGAAGGAATTACTCAAGGCTCTGCTTGACCAACAATATCAGGCCCTAGCAACCCAAGGAAACTTCAATAACCTGATTGGGGTACCCAAAACTTTATTTGGGCTAGATTCCCACCATGAAATAGCTGTCGTAGAAATGGGAATGAATGATTTTGGAGAAATCCGTCGCCTAACCGAAATCTCCCAACCAACCTTGGGTTTGATCACCAACATAGGAGCAGCCCACCTGGAAAAACTCGGCAACCTCGACGGAGTTGCCCAGGCCAAAGGTGAACTTTTTTCAGGCTTGAACCCCGAAGCTTTGGCCATTGTCAATATGAAGGACCCTTACATTTCAAAACTGGCAACACCGGCAAAAAAATTCTGCATCGGGACTCCCGAGACGAAGCATTGGGGAGAGATATTGCCTACCGACTCACCGAATCCCCTGCCACAACGAATCAAGATTCACTGGGAGGGTGAAATCCAAGAGCTGCAATTGGCGCTACCGGGCGCCCATCAATTAGATAACCTGTTGCTGGCGATCGCTTGTGCCAAACAATTTAACGTCACCTGGGAACATATCCGCAAGGGTTTAAATAATTTCCGCACGGCACCCTCCCGCATGGAAATAGCGCCACTGAGCGAGGACCGTTGGCTGCTTGATGATTGCTATAACGCCAACCCCGCCTCAACAACCGCCGCCATCGATACCTTGGCGCAAATGAAGGCCAGGCAACCTGGCATGGTCATCTTAGGCGACATGAATGAACTCGGGGATCAAACAGTCTCGGGCCATCGCCAAATCGGCAAGACCGTCTCCCAAAGTGGAATCGAGCATCTGATCGCTGTGGGTAAATTCAGTTCCGAGACAAGAATGGGCGCCATGGAAGGGGGAATGTCTAGCGGACAAATTCAAACCTTCCCTCAAGTAGAAAGCATTACCCATCCGGAGAAAATCATTCCATCAGAAGTTCGCTGGATTCTAATCAAAGGCTCTAGAACCAATCATTTGGAAAAATTGGTCGCATTGATGAAAGAGAAGTTATAACCATGTTATATTATTTCCTTTACCCCCTGCGGGTCGATTTCACCCTATTCAACGTCTTTAAGTATATTACCTTTAGAACCTTTGGCGCACTGATGACAGCGTTGCTGCTGTACCTTTTTTTAGGCAAAGCCTTCATTCGATATTTGCAACAAAAACAAATCGGACAATTCATTCGGGAGGAAGGTCCGCAAAGTCATATGTCTAAAAAGGGTACACCTACCATGGGTGGCCTTTTGATCTTATTTTCTGTAGGCGTCTCGGTATTGTTATGGGGGCACCTAGAGAACGCCTACCTATGGTTGGTCCTCTTCGTCTTATTTGGCTTTGGTGCCATCGGCTTCTACGATGATTATAAAAAGGTGATTAAAAAGGAAAACCTTGGGCTCCAAGCAAGAATCAAATTCCCCCTTCAAGTGTTATTAAGCCTTATCGCCGGATATTTTCTTCTAACCTATTTAGATTTTTCCACGGAATTATTGGTGCCATTTTTCAAGAACATTCACCCCGATCTGGGATGGTTTTATTTATTCGTGGTTTTTTTGGTGGTGGTCGGAACCTCCAACGCCGTCAATTTAACCGACGGCCTTGACGGCCTCGTGGCCGGTCCCAATATCATTGCCTTCGCTACCTACGGTGTATTGGTCTATATTGTCGGGAACGTGCGTTTGGCCAATTATTTACAAGTCATAAATATTCCAGGGGCCGGAGAATTAGCGGTCATCTGTGGAGCCATCGTCGGAGGCATCCTTGGCTTCCTTTGGTACAACAGTTATCCCGCCCAAATTTTCATGGGTGACGTAGGTTCCTTGAGTGTGGGGGCGGCCTTGGGCATGGTGGCTATTTTGGCCAAAGCTGAGATCTTGTTGATTTTAATCGGTGGGGTTTTTGTATTAGAAACGGTTTCAGTCATCACTCAGGTCATTTCATTCAAGTTAACGGGAAAACGAATTTTTCGCATGGCCCCGATCCACCATCATTTTGAATTAAAGGGATGGGCGGAACCCAAGGTCATCGTTCGATTTTGGATTATTAGCTTAATGCTTTCGCTGATCTCCTTGGCAACTTTGAAGATACGATAAACGAATCAGGAGGATTTCCGGTGGCCATCGTAGTTCTTGGATTAGGAAAAACCGGCCAAGCCTTGGCGAGATATTTACATGCCCAAGGAGAAGATGTTTGGGGTGTAGACGACCAATCCCTCGACCCTCAGGTGGATTGGCAAACATGTTGTTCGAAGACATTTTCCCAAGGGAAATATCCCAAACTAGACCAAGTCACGCGATTTTTCATCAGCCCAGGTATTGATCCGGAACATGCCTTGGCGAAGTCGGCTCAGTCCCGTGGCATCATATTAGAAGGGGAGCTCGACCTTGCTTTTTCCTTAGCCCGAGGTACCGTCATAGGAATTACTGGAACCAACGGCAAATCCACTACCACGGCCCTACTTGGGGCTATGTGCCAAAATCAGGGATTCAATACGGCCATCGGGGGCAACCTCGGCACGCCGTTTTTAGAACTGGCCACTTCAAGCAAAAACTATAGTCATTACGTCATCGAAGTATCCAGCTTTCAATTGGAAACCAGCCGTTTGTTTCGCCCCCATGTAGCCCTATTGTTAAACCTATCGGAAGACCACTTTGACAGACATCCGGGATTACAATCCTATTTGGCGGCCAAAAAAAGGATTTTTACCAAGCAAAATAAAGAGGACTACGCCATCTATAATTCAGACGATCTTTACTGTTTGCAAGCCGTCGAAGGCATCGCTGCAGGTTTGATTCCATTTAGTACCGCAAAAAGGGTGTCAGGAACCTATGGGCGCGAAACGGAAATTATTTGGAACCCTGAGGGTACGACACCAGAGACCTACTCACTAGTGCAATGTTCGCTGCAAGGCTTACATAACTTGGAAAACATCAGCGCCGCCGTGGCAGCCGCCAAGACCTTAGGCATCGACGGAAAAACCATTCAACAGACCCTAAATACCTTTACAGGTCTTCCTCACCGCATGCAGAAGATTGCCCAAAGCGGGCAGGTTCAATTTTTTGACGACTCTAAGGCCACCAATGTGGGAGCCGTTGTGATGAGTCTCGCCAGCTTCGATCAAGATGTGGTCTTGATCATGGGCGGGGTCGATAAAGGAGGAGATTACTCTCCCTTAAAACCCCTGTTAAGGGCCAAGGCCAAAGCGGTAGTAGTTTTGGGTGCGGCTCGGGAAAAAATTTTAAAAAGTTTGACCGGAGCCACCGAATTTATTGAAGTGGATTCTATGAAAGAGGCCGTAAGAAGATCCTTAGAAGTTGTCGGCACCCACGGTACCGTATTACTCTCACCGGCCTGCTCCAGTTTCGATATGTATCGAAACTATAAAGAACGGGGCGAGGATTTTCAAAACGAGGTCAAAAAACTCATAAACGGTTCGAATTAATGGCATTGGAACGAAAGCACATCGATTACACATTACTGGCAGTGACCCTGTTGCTCATCGCAATCGGGGTCATGATGGTCTATTCCTCTTCTGCGATCTTGGCCGGGGAACGCTACGGAGATTCCTTTTATTTTTTAAAACGTGAAGTTGCCTTTGTGACCGCGGGAATTTTTCTGATACTGATTGGTAAAAACATCGATTATCATCTCTATTACAAAATGACTTATCCCATATTGGGAGTAGTTTTGTTTTTATTGTTCTTGGTATTTATCCCTGGCATCGGACATTCCGCTGGTGGGGCGCAGCGATGGCTTAGGATCGCCGGAATCGGGTTTCAGCCCTCTGAGCTTACCAAACTGGCCCTGGTGTTCTACTTGGCCTACGCACTGACGAAAAAAGGTGAAAAAATTAGAGATCTCAAAACCGGTTTTCTACCCACTATTGGCATCTCTGGGTTTTTGATTGCACTGATTCTACTGCAGAAGGACTTGGGCACAGCATTTGTCGTTGCGGTTGCCATGTTCGTCATGCTGTATGTGGCTGGGACCCGCCTCATTTATTTGGCAAGCACTGTACTGGCTGCCATACCCGCCCTGTATTTTTTGATCTTCAGCGTAGAGTACCGCAGAAAACGCATCATGGCCTTTTTGGACCCCTGGGAACATCAACGTGATACGGGATTTCAGATCATTCAATCCTACGTGGCCTTCAATTCAGGAGGCGTCACCGGGGTTGGATTGGGTCAGGGCAAACAAAAACTCTTTTATCTACCCGCTGCCCATACGGATTTTATTTTTTCGGTCATCGGTGAAGAATTGGGCCTCATCGGAGTTTTTTTTGTGGTGGGATTATTTTTGATTTTTTTATACCGCGGATTACGAATCGCCTTTCGCGCCCCTGATTCCTACGGAACTTTCCTGGCCATCGGTTTCACCACCATAATCATCTCTCAGACCTTGATCAATTTCGGTGTGGTTATGGGCCTACTCCCCACCAAAGGGCTTCCCCTGCCGTTTATCAGCCACGGCGGAACCGCTCTCTTGGTGAGCTGCCTCATGGTGGGCATCATGCTAAACATTTCTTCTCAGGTAACCAAGGACCCATGACCCAAAAAGAATTCACCATCTTATTTGCCGGAGGCGGAACCGGTGGTCACCTTTACTCGGGCATCGCCATTGCCGACTGGGTACGCGATCATTACCCAAAAGCCAAAATCCTTTTCGTAGGCACCCCCTTTGGTCTCGAAAAAACCATCGTACCCCAATCGGGCTACCCCCTGGAAACCATATCAGTGTCTCCGCTGAAGGGTTCTGGCATCACCTTAAGATTGAAAAGTCTGCTGCGCATGCCACAGGCTTTTTGGCGCTCCCATAAAATATTAAAAAAACACCGACCTGATTTGGTCATCGGTATCGGAGGGTATGCCAGCGGCCCCATGACTTTAATGGCCCATTTTACGGGGTACTTTACGGCCATCATCGAACAAAATTCTTTCCCTGGAATGACCAACCGCCTATTAGGTCGCTTTGTCGACAAAGTCTTCATTACCTTTGAAAAGGCGCGGGATTTCTTCGATCCTAAAAAGACCGAGTTGACGGGAAATCCGGTACGGTCCTGGGAAGTGGACCGTCAAGAAAAGCCGGCCCGGCCTTTTACCATTATGGTCCTGGGTGGTTCCCAAGGGGCTCATTCCATCAATCAGGCGGTGGTTAACTCTTTGCCTGCCTTGCGAGACCTGCAGTCTCAATTGAAGTGGATCCATCAAACCGGAAGCCAAGATCATTCTATGGTTGAAGCGGCCTATACCAAGCAACAATGGCAAGCGAAGGTATTCGATTTTTCGCCTCACCTGCAGGCTTACTATTCGCAGGCCCATTTGGTGATCTGCCGTGCCGGTGCCGGAACCATCACCGAACTTAGGCTTATGGGATTGCCGAGTATTTTGGTTCCCTACCCTTACGCCACCGATGACCATCAAAAGTTCAATGCCCAAGAGTTGGTGGCCCAAGGTGCTGCCGAAATGTGTCTCAATGAAAACCTAGATGGGACCTACCTGAATGAACGCATTCGATATTATTTACAAGAGCCTGACGAGCTTCAAGTCATGGG
>JAJFLL010000296.1 GCA_021772695.1 Deltaproteobacteria bacterium | reverse complement strand
CAGGGCCAATTGGGCGATCGGCAGACCGGTCATCACCCAATAGACTTTGATGTGATTGAAGTTATCGAGAAAGATTCGAGATATAGCGATATGTTTGAGGTCGGTGGCACCCGTCGGTTTGGGAATGTGGGCCAACGGCGTATCATCAGGCACGAAGCTTAATGGAATAAAAGTTTGGAAGCCTTGGGTCTCGTCTTGCAGATCACGAATCTTTTGTAGATGTTCTACCTTATCTGCTGAGGTCTCGACGTGGCCATAAAGCATGGTGGCGTTGGAACGGATCCCCATGGAATGGCCAATCGATGAATCTGCAACCAAGCATCGGGTCCAATTTTATTGGCATGGGTAAGTTTATGTACCCGGTCTGTCAAAACTTCGGCGCCGCCACCGGGCATGGAGCCTAAGCCTGCGGCCACCAATCGCTGCAATACGGTTTCATGGGTCAATCGGCTCACCTTGGCAAAATAATCGATTTCGACGGCAGTAAAGGCCTTTAAATGGATGCCCGGAGCCGCCCGCTTAAAGGTGGCCAATAAGGCTTCGTAATAATCGAGCTTTAAATCGGGATGCAACCCACCGACAATATGGAACTCGGTGGCTCCCTGAGCCAATGCTTCTTGAGCAATAGATTCCATCTGCGGCACTGTTAATTCATAGGCCTTTGGCGAAGACTTGGGTTGCCCGAATTCACAAAACTTGCAAGCTACATAACAGACATTGGAATAATTGATGTGCCGGTTGATATTGTAATAGGTGAGATTTTGATTTTTTTGCTCGCGAATAAAATTGGCCATTTCACCCAAAGCCAATAGATCCTGGCTTTCAAATAAGGTGAGGGCATCGGCGGCATCGAGCCGTACTTCGTTGTGAATTTTTTCGGCGATGGTTTTTAAGGCTTTATCCATTTAACTCAGCAAATAACAAAGGTTGCGAATGGGGGCAAGTGGCTTTGCGGCGGCATGCCTGCTTTATCGCGTATTACGGATCAACTGCAGGAATTCCGCTCGCGTGGCCTCATTTTTACGGAAGGACCCCAGCATTTCCGAGGTTACGGCCACGGAACCGCTTTTTTGCACACCGCGCATTTGCATGCACATATGTTCGGCCTCAATGACCACCCCAACCCCTAAGGGGTTTAAATGTTCCTGGATGACCTCGGCAATTTGAGTGGTCATACGCTCCTGCACCTGAAGCCTACGGGCAAAAACATCGACCAAGCGGGCCACCTTGGACAAGCCAATTATTTTATCATTGGGAATATAGGCGACATGACATTTACCCCAAAAGGGTAGCATATGATGCTCGCATAAACTGTATACGGAGATGTCTTTTACCAAGATCATCTCATTATACTTTTCAGTAAACTTGGCCCCGTTGATCACCTCAAGAGGATCGGTCTGATAGCCTTCCGTCAAAAATCGCAAGGCCCTGGCGACCCGCTCAGGGGTTTTTTGCAGGCCTTCCCTGTCGGGATTTTCGCCCAATTGTATCAATAATTTTTTGATCAGGTCTTCCATATTAGCCTCTGCAAAAACCACCTCGAGATATGCTTTAACGAGTTTCTTGAAATGTGGTATTCCTTAAAGTAGGGGTTTAGTGACCTAATGCCCTCCCCCCCAAGGTGTCAAGGCACAAGCCCAAGGGGTCATAGGGCCCATCCTTTAGATTAAAAAAGTGAGATAAGCCAATGGCTAAGGAAAAATACCCGGTACGCTTGACTAAAATCGACGAGTATTCCACCACGGTTCGAAACTTTCATTTTGAATTTCTGCAGAAACCCCGATTTGATTTTATCCCCGGCCAGTTCGTCATGGTTGAGGTTCCCAAAGAGAATGAAAAGCCGGTACGAAAGCCCTATTCCATCGCCAGCCCACCCCATTTCGCCAATAAAATTGAATTGTGTATCAAGCTAGTTGAGGGAGGATTCGTCTCCACCTGGTTTTTTGGGTTGAAGGTAGGCGATGATATTGAGGTGGAGGGTCCACTGGGAGTATTTCGCATCAAAGAACCCCTTCCCGAACACTTGTTATTTGTCGCCACCGGAACCGGCATTGCCCCTCTTAGAGCACAATTTGAAGATCTATTAGAGCATGGCTACCAAAAGCCCATCACCTTCGTGTTCGGCAATCGCTATGAAAACGAGATTCCCTTTCACGATGAACTTTTGGCCTTGGCCAAAAAACATTCTAACTTTCATTACCTGCCGACCATCAGCCGCCCCAAGAATTGGTCCGGCCAAACCGGTTACGTACAAGATCTCATCAAAAATAAATTTCCCGACTCAAAGGGCATTCACGTTTATATTTGTGGATTGGTTCCCATGGTCAACGATCTCAAGGCAACCTTAGAAGGGTTGGGTTATGAAAAAGATGCCATACGCTTTGAAAAATGGACTTAAAGTACTAGCCCGCTTCAATGGCTGCCAGCAATTCTTCCCGTACCCATAAATCCTCTTCACCTTGCATGCATTGCTGCAACTTAGGTCGAGCCTTGATCCCTAAGAGTTTTCCATAAGCCCATACCGCATGGCCCCTCACTAGTGCCACCGGATGCTCCAATTTCTCAGTGACCCGATCGACCAAAGAGAGATCTCGGCTATTTCCAGCGGCCACCAAAATATTTCGCATTAAACCCTTCCAGCGGGACCTTCGCAGGGGGGAATGTTTAAATTGCCGCTTAAATTCTCCGGGCGTTAATTCCAGCCATTCCCTAAGCGACCGTGAAGCGATTTCCTTTGCGGCCACCAGTCTATGTTCCGAGGCCGCCTCACTAAAACGGTTCCACGGGCAGACATCCTGACAATCATCACACCCGAAGATATGATTGCCCATGGCCGATCGAAGTTCCCGGGGAATGGGTCCCTTTTGTTCAATGGTCAGATAAGAAATACATAAATTGGCGTTTAGCACATAGGGAGCTACGATGGCTCGGGTGGGACACACCTCAATGCACTGAGTACAGGAACCGCAATGATCGGCAACGGGTAAATCAGGAGTCAATGCAACATCGGTCATCAATGCCGAAAGGAAAAAGTAAGAACCTTTTTCAGCATGAATTATATTGGTATGCTTTCCCGTCCAACCTAGGCCGGCCTTTTCGGCCCAAGCTTTTTCTAAAACCGCTTGGGCATCGATGCTGATATACCAATGGCTATCGGGAAGAATTCTTTTAAAGTCCGCCACCAAAGATAACAGTTTTTCGCGAAGCACATGGTGGTAATCATCGCCCCAGGCATATCGTGAAACGCGACCCAACTGGGGTTCGGGCTCATAATGGACGTCGTTGGCATAAGGGTGTGCCATGACAACAATGGAATTAAGAGCTGGGAATAGTTTTTCGGGATGAATGCGATCTTCC
>JAJFLL010000295.1 GCA_021772695.1 Deltaproteobacteria bacterium | reverse complement strand
AAAATCCAAACTTTTCGCTAAGTTGACGAAACGAGAAGTAAGTTTTAAGTCAAAAGCCCTGCCCAAACGGCGTATCTATCGCGGTAAAAGCAAAGTATCCCGAGTGAGCAAGCTACGACAATTACAGTAATTCTCTAAATTAAAGCGATTTTTATTTATGTTTACCGAGCCGCATCAGTACCCCGGAAAATTGATCATCGTCGAAGGTATCGACGGATCTGGAAAATCCACTCAGATTCGACTGTTATATAGTTGGTTAGAAGCCCAGGAGTTTCCTGTATTTTTTACAGAGTGGAATTCCTCACAATTGGTGAAAAAAACTACCAAACAAGGCAAGAAAAAGAAAAATTTGACGCCGACGACCTTCAGTCTCTTGCACCTTACGGATTTTGCGGATCGCCTTAATTATCAAATATTACCTCCCTTGAAGGCGGGAATGATTGTTTTGGCCGATCGCTACGTCTTTACCGCCTTTGCTCGTGACGTGGCACGGGGGGTACACCCCGCTTGGGTGCGAAAGGCCTACGACTTGGCGATCAAACCAGATTTGGCATTTTATTTTCACGTTCCCCTAGATGTGGGGGCCTCGCGGATTTTAAACGGACGATCGAAATTAAAATATTATGAAGCGGGCATGGATCTTAATCTTGCACCTGATCCAGAAGAATCCTTCAAGATTTTCCAAGGCAGGATCGTCAAAGAATACGACCAAATGGTCAAAGAATATGATTTGATCAAGATTGACGGCACCCAAGAAATCCAATCCCAACAAGCCAAGATGAGACGAATCGTCCAAGAACAATTGATTGAATTTAAAACTAAAAGGAGAAACTATGCCAAAAGGAATAAAGTTTTTTGGCGAAGGTTTTCCCAACCAGAAGACCAGCAACTTTAAGGGAAAACTCATTGTCGTCGAGGGAACCGACGGGGTAGGGCGCTCGACCCAAATCGAATTATTGGCCCAATGGCTGAAGGTTCGCGGCTTTGGAGTGGTTACCACAGGTTGGACCCGCTCAAAATTAATGAGTAGCGCCATCGAATACGCCAAATCGGGAAACATGCTAGATCGGCTGACCTTTAGCCTGCTTTATGCCACCGATCTGGCAGACCGGTTGGAAAATGAAATTTTACCGGCCTTGGAATCGGGTTTTTTGGTGGTAGCGGACCGGTATGTTTATACGGCCTGGGCCAGAGATTCCTTACGTGACCCTTCCATGACTTGGATCCGCGACCTTTACGGTTTTGCGCCGGTTCCTGATTTAGTCTGCTATTTGCGCATTGACGTCGATAATCTGATTCCCCGGGTCATTGAGGCGGGGGGTATGGAATATTGGGAAGCCGGAATGGATCTGCATTTGGCCGACGACATCTACGATAGTTTTAAAAAATATCAGAAAAAATTGATAGAGGGATACGACCAAATGGCCGAAGAGCATCACTTCGAAGTTCTAGATGCCCGCCGCAGTGTCGTACAGCTGCAAAATGATTTGCGCAGTCGAATCGAAAAAATTGTCGGCGAAGGTTCCAGAAATGTGGTTCCCTTCGCTCCCGGGGGAGGCGGTGTTGACCCGATGGCCGAATTGGTTTCCAAAAAAACCAAAGGTAGAGAAATTGAGAAAAAATTTAATTTATTAGAAAAACATATCATCTCGAGAGGGCGCGGCTCAAACGCGGTGATAAAAGAAAAAGCAGTTGAGCCGTTGGCAGGCCCCGGTGCCAATCCAGAGACAAATGGGCAACGGATCCTTTTTTCATCACTATGGGCTCCCCACTTTCACATCCCAGAAGATCCGCAATCCAGGAACTGAGATCCGGTTCGTGGCCAGTTAACAGCAATGTAGTTTCCTCTCGGTCTTTCAGTTTTTTTAGAAATTCGGCCAAGGTCCCTCCCGGAGCTAATTGGCTTTCGATTTCGATCTCAGCAGGAATATTGAGGATGTCCCGGGCCATCTCTGCGGTTTGGTATGCCCGAACCAGGGAGGAACTGAGGATGCCCTCAATGGGCTGTTTAAGACGGGCCAATGTCTTTAGGCTTTTGGCCAAGCGTTTGCGCCCCTTGTCGGTTAGGGGACGGTCACTATCAGGTATTCCGGGAATGCCACGATCTTCGGCAATGCCATGCCGCAGGAAAAATAGGTGTAGTGGAGGCAAGGGTCGCTCCAATCATGGGATCGCTGCCAAAAGGGTAGGCGCAACGCGCACTTCAATGCAGTGTACGGGAAAACAGATTTTCGATCTGCTGATTTTCCGGGACTTTGGCCAATATCAAATTGGCAATTTCGAATTCCATACCTTCTAAAGGAATTCCGGTTTCGATCCAGAGGCGATTGAAACGCTCTGATCCGATATCACCCGAAGCTACCTCAACACAGAGATCGCGAAAGGTCTTATCCATTATCTCCTCCCTCTTCTAATCCATAGGTCCATTAAGGGTTTAAAAAGGGCGGGGCCCATCCAGGAAGGGGTCCCGCCCACGGAAAAATCGACACTTCTGACCTATAATTATGCATAATTAACCTTAAATTTAGTATAGGTGTCAAGAAATAATAAAAATTAAGTAATCTTATATCAAGATGTAGGTAAAATGATGGTTTTGCCCTCTGGGCTTGCCTTATGTCCACCGAGCTTGATAGCTTCTAAACCCTTGAGATGATGACATTTCCCATTCCTTTTGGGCGCTATTTGCTTCTGGAAAAAATCGCTACCGGCGGGATGGCCGAAATCTTTAAGGCCAAACTTGTCGGGGTGGAGGGTTTTGAGAAGACCTTAGTAATCAAAAGGATTTTACCATTCTGGTCCGAACGCTCCGACTTCATTGCCATGTTAGTGGATGAAGCCAAGGTGTTGGTGCACCTCAATCACCCCAATATCGTGCAGATCTACGAACTGGGACGGGTTGGTCCCACCTACTTCATCGCCATGGAATACGTAGAAGGCTATGACCTGAAGAAGCTGACCCGGCGCGCACGAGATCTGGGCGAGCCTCTCGAACAAGAGATTTTGATCAGTATTGTCATCGAGGCCTTAACGGGTCTCCACTATGCCCACGAGCGAAGCCTCAAGGGCCAGGGGGCCTTAAGTGTTGTGCACCGAGATATCAGTCCACAAAATATTTTGCTGGGCTTAGGCGGTGAAGTCAAAGTGACCGACTTTGGTATTGCCAAAGCCGTGACCCAAACTCACGAAACACAAACCGGAGTTCTCAAAGGAAAATACGCCTATATGTCGCCGGAACAGGCCAGGGGTCAGGCCCTTGATCACCGTAGCGACCTGTTTTCCATGGGGGTGGTTTTGTGGGAACTACTCTTTTCCCAACGCCTTTTCGCCTGTGGCAACGAGATCGAGACTTTAGAAAAGGTACGTACGGCCCAAATTCCCTGGCCCGATGTATTGACTGCGAAACTGTTTCCCGGGGTTCGTGAAGTGCTGACACGGGCCTTGGCTCGAGAGCCACAGGATCGCTTTGCCGATGCCGAAACATTTTTTGAGGCCTTGGAAGATTGTTTGCCCCGAGGCAGACGGGTGGGACAACGCAAGTTGGCCAAGGTATTTTCAAGACTCATGGGGGACCCTCATCCGGTAGTTAATCAGGAGGTGACTCCCTCTAGACAAACTCAGGTGGCCCCCGTGGCCCCAGAAGACACCGTTTCCCTAGTAGAAGGACCTGAAGCAGCTTTTATCCAAGAGGCTTCCGGTCAAGCGGAGATCCCGGCAGCCACCCGTGCGGATGCCAAGGTTCTGCCACAAAGGAAACCAAGACGTCGCTTGCTACCCTGGGCCCTTATGACCCTGTGGCTGGTGTTGGCCGGGGTATTGAGTTTTTTGACGGTGCGTTCTTTTCGGCCTCCGACGAGCCAGGCTCTTAAGGGCGGAGATCTCGTGGAGACAACGGCGCCAAATGGGGGCGCTGTGATAATCACTCCACCTTCGGTACCTCCACAAGTGGCTGGACCACCGGTACCTCGTCTGGGGAGCCTTAGGTTGCAGGCCGTACCGAGCGGTGCGCAAATCAAGGCCAGCTACGGCCACCGTATCGAGAAGGGAAAGGGGATTTTAGAGGTCGCGGGCATCCCTGAGGACACCGAGGTGGCCTATGAAGTCCATTTGGCCGGGTATAAGCCCGGAGGCGGAAAAATTAAGGTTGCTTTTCCCCAGATGAACGTTGAGGAAGTGATCGCCTTACAACAGAAGGCTCCGAATTTTGGTACCTTGAAGGTTAATGTCACCTCCTCATGGGGTAAGGTCTATGTCTCGGGTGTGGGTGGATCGCGAGATACGCCTGCCGTTTTTTCTCAAGTAGCTGAAGGTACCCATACGGTGCGGGTGGTAGGAGTGAATGAACAAAAAACCGTGAGCGGTCGAGCGGTGATCCGCGCAGGTCGCGCCACGACCTGTGTGGGAAATTGGAATAAAGGTTATCTTTCATGTCGGTAAAATTATTTGGAATGGTTTTTCTCTTAATCCTCAGTGTGCTGAGTTCTTCGGTGCATGCCAACCCGTCAAACCTTTTGGATGGCGTCAGGGAAATCCAACTCGAAAATGGAATGAAATTTTTATTGCTGCGCAGGGAAGGGGCTCCGGTCTTTTCGGCATATATTCGGGTTCGGGTGGGAGGTGTGGATGAACTCGACGGTAAAACCGGAATCGCCCACTTGCTTGAACATATGGCCTTCAAGGGTACTCCTGAAATTGGTACGAAGGATTACACTAAGGAAAAAGTATTGCTCGAGCAACTTGAGGTCGTTCATGCCAAAAAAATACAGAGTAGTGGTCAAGAGAGGCAGGCTTTAAATGCCCAAATGAACCAGTTGGTGGAACAGGCTGGAGAATGGGTGGTGAAAGAAGAGTTTAGCAAAATATATCAACGCAATGGTGCCACCGGACTCAATGCCACTACCTCCCAGGATCTCACCACCTATTTCGTCACACTGCCAAATACCAAACTAAAATTGTGGGCATATTTAGAGTCGAGCCGATTGAAAGATCCGGTATTTCGTGAATTTTATTCGGAACGGGAGGTGGTGGGAGAAGAACGACGTATGCGGGTGCAAGACTCCCCGTTCGGCAAGCTCTATGAAAGCTTTATTCAGTTGGCCTTTGAAAAAAGCCCCTACCGTCGACCCACCATCGGGTACCAGGAAGACATTGAAATGCTTTCGGCCACCGATTTGAGAAAATTCTATCAGACCTATTATGTGCCGGGAAATATCGTTGGTACCCTCGTTGGGAATATTGATCTCGATGAAACTGAAAAAATTCTGAAGGAATATTTTGGCACTTGGCCTTCCGGGAATAACCCCGATACCGATTTTCCCGAGGAGCCCAGTCCTAAAGGTCCAAAGAAGACAGTGGTGCCGTTCGATGCTAAGCCGGCTGTGGTCTTTGGATATCATAAGCCCAATATGCCGCACCCCGATGATTATGTCTTCGATGTGTTGGATCAAATCCTTTGCGAGGGCCGTACCAGTCGCCTTTATAAGCGTTGGGTGTTGCAGGATCATACGGTGCAACAATTGAATTGTGCACCCTCGACTCCTGGCTCCAGGTTGAAAAACCTTTTTTTCGTTTATGCCATGGTGAACACTGGAGTCGCACCGGAAAAAATCTTAAATTCCTTCGATGCTGAGATGCAGCAGTTGATAAGCGGTGGAGTTAGTGCCGAAGAACTTGAAAAAGCAAAAAAGAACATCTTGAGCCAATGGTACTTTGATCTTTCGAGTAATGATCAAATTGCTGAGGCGCTAAGCTATTTCGAGGCGGTGGCGGGTAATTGGAAGTACATATTGAATCACCGGAAAAAAATTCAAGAGGTAACATCCGGCGACTTGGTACGAGTGGTTCAGCAATACTT
>JAJFLL010000294.1 GCA_021772695.1 Deltaproteobacteria bacterium | reverse complement strand
TTTTGGCTGAGGGATAGGTAGACAAGGAAGCAATTCCATTTGCTAATTGAACTGGTAAAAGAGCGCCATGGTGCCTATTACTAATAATGGTTTCTAATGTGGATAAAATCCTTTTAATACCTAAAAGGTCTTCAATGGATGCATTATCTTTGTAACTGCCTGTGGGAATACTCAATACCACGTAATGATATTCGTCAGTTTTAATAAATATTTTATTTCCGTAATTAGTTCTTAACCCGTAGGGTTCACCACGATCTGGAGAATGCTGAATTTCTTGTCTGATATAATTGTTTGATGGGAGAAAATAGGATTTAACTGGAGCATCTAGCGCTATCAACTCAAGGTGGTCCACAAAGATGCCAGTTTTTTCTTGTCCAAATAGATTGATTTCTACGCCTTCCTTTTTTGCGTGTTCAAAAAATTTTCGAATAGGGATTACTAATTTAGAATAATGGCTTCTAAGAGTTAGTGGTCCATCTTTAATAAACAAACACTCTTTCAGTATGTTGAATTTTTTTTGTTCCCAAAAATGTCTAATGCCTGTGAAAATTAATAACGTTTCATGGATAAGCATATAGGCAGTACCAATTGACAATGGTGCTGAATCTTCGGCCATATCAAGGTGAAAACCCAGCACATCTGAAAGATAAACCTTTCCATTACAATGTTCACATTGACCGATTTCGGAATCATATGGAAGGCCCTTGGATTCCTCCATACAGTGGGGACAGCTGAACTTAGGAGAATTTGACTTTGAATCAGTCCATTTTTCATAAGCCAGCCATTTAAGGGTTTCAAATGGTTCCCCATTTAATGAAGCATCACGTAATGATTCATATATTATTTCTCTTATGGCGTCATAATTGGTTAACCCCGGGACTGATACCAGTTTTAAAGGTAAAACAGTTGAATGGTATAAGGCTGCATCGGCTAGTAGATCTCTTAATTGCAAGGGATGGGGCGCATTTTGATCAACCTTCCCCATCGCAACTTGATCCAAACGCAATAAGGCTGTTTTAATAAAAACTAATTCACGATATGGTTTATTATCGGATCGGATGGGTTGTAACGATCCATCAACAGCAAATATCAAACGTAATGGTTTTTCGGTTACAGAATATTTTATCCATGGGATATATGCCCCCGGCTGATCATTTTCGGGCTTCTCGAATTGTTCCACAAGTTTATTTACAAGCTTGCTTTCGATTACACCAAGATGGCCCAGTTTACTTGCTCGCTCGCTAGGGAGTCTTGATCCAGATTGGTAAGCCATTTAGAAAACCTTAAGCTTGATTAATTTCAAATTTATTTGCCTGGAGTGGAATTACAAATCGATTGGAAAAGGTAAGCATTCTTAAATAGCCAACCGTTCTAGTTCTTAATATATCTTGCTGTAAACCATCAAACGCTACCTGTAATTTCGCAAGCACATTCACTTCATCTTTAGAGGAGATGTGTGCAATAAAGAAATTTTCCGTTTGTGCTAATAATTCTCTATTAATTGTTGAAGGTGATTGAGTAGAATAGACAATACCAATATGAAATTTAGCCCCTTCTTTTGCAAATCTCGCATATACTCCAGTAAAGTCTTTATCATCCCGTGGAAATAAGTTATGTGCCTCCTCAAAAAATAGCTGTATAAAATGGCTTCCAAGGGAATCGCTCGTAAATTTTCCCTCTTGATGTGAGAAAACAGCCCTAGATAACAAATCAGAAAAATATCTCCTTATTTCATCCGCCGCATTTCCTAAATCTAATATTACGGTTTTTCCGTTATCCAATGCTTGTAAAATTTGTTGGACAAAATGACCAGCCTGGGGGTCATGGTAAATCATAAAGGGACGCAAAATCCTAGGGCCGCCCCCGATGGCTGGGTTTAAGAACCCAAGGAGACCTAAATCATCAGCATCAAAAAGAGGTCCATTTTGACCTTGAAAAATTGGATTATTGGGATTTTGAAGTCTAAAGTTTTCAATTGTTTCCAAATGTGTAACTAAATCATCTAGATTCTGTGGAGGACTATTTCCCCCATTTCCAAAGACATTAGATACTAATTGTTGATTAAAGTGCGGGTCAAAATGTGATGGGGAATGTTGGGATCCTCCGGTTAAGTTAAGGGCTCTTAAACGCTGCTCATTTACCGGGAATCCTGCCTTTTTCAAAATTGCCCAGTAAATTTGGACCTTGCGAACAGATCTAGTTCTTAAACTTCCAGGACTTAATTGCGAAATCTCATTGATGTTTGGCAGTTGAACGATAGAAAAGCTGCGTACATTTTGGGCAGTTTGATTAATTTGCTCCAACAGAGTTCTTAAAATCGGCAAACATGAGTCAGGTTGTTCATAAAAATTTAATTTAAGGGGTTGGGATGGGGTATTTGGGCGCTCTGTTAGTGCATAAACTTCACAGCGATCTGGATAAGCACTTCTTAAAGATTTACTACCATCCTGAGGATTGTCATTAGCGTATTCCCCATTAATATCAAAAATAATTTGGCCAACTGCCTTATCAGTAGACGTTGTTTCCATGATACTTTGAGAAATAATTTTAACTACATTACTTTTACCCAACCTTGTTTTTCCAAACATAGCTGTGCGAAAACCCCGAAAATCATTGGTTGAAACATTCACATCAACGTTGGGCAAACCTTTTCCGGAAAATGGCAATTGACATTCCGTTACTCTCAACTTTCCAATGGAAAACTGATTCTCCTTTTTTACAGTCCCATTAACAATAAGGTCTAATAATTTTTCATTTGGCGAGTATACCTTGTAACGATGAGCGCTAATGATATTATTCACATCTCCAGAAAACGCCAATTGATTTAAGTTTTCTGGACTAGGATAGAACATCCCAAGAACTTTTGATGAAAAGGCACCCCACTGGAGTTCACTTTTTGTAAAGATATCAAGCTCGGGCATTGATTTTTTATGTAGTTCAAAATAAGTTTGTTGTACTTCTTTACTTAAAGGAGTGGGCGCAGCGGCGGTCACCCTTAATAATGTAAAATGCGGTGAAAACCCCTCAAAATTCTCTGGAGCCATAATTAAAAATGAACCACCTGGAACACCGCCTACAGCTTGTTTAAATGGATCCGAGGTAATTATTGTAGCCTCGTCGAATCCAATTTCTAAAACATATCCTACAAATCGCATGCTTTCATATTTTTTTGCTTTTTCATTGGCATCCTCTTCATCCAAAAAATCCTTTAAAACCCTAATGGGATTATCCTGTAATTCTGCTTTGGAGAAAAAATCTTTCATTTTAATGATTCAACCGTCATTTATTGTGAAAATATTATTATCTCTTCAAACGAGTTCCTGGAACTTGTTTTTCCTGCAATTCTGCTTATTCTGTTAATTTTTTTAATTCCAAACTCATTTTTATATAATTTTACCAAATCAATATGATTAGCATTTGTCGCTAAAATTTTAGCGCCTTTTGATTTTGCTTTTAGTAAAGCTTCAAATAATCGCTTCTGATCATTCCATGAAAAAAGCTTTTCGTTATATTTAATAAAACCATTATTATTGTGACAAACCGTATAGGGAGGATCAACGAATAAAAAATCCCCTCGTTTGGCATCCCCAATTACCTTTTCAAAGTCACAAGTGCGTAAATCTGTTTTCTTTAGGGCCTTAGAAATGTTTGACAAATCTATTTTTTCAAAAACAATCTTTGTACGATCACCTATAGGTACATTAAATTTCCCTTTTTGATTTACTCTGTATAATCCGTTCCAACAGGTTTTATTTAGATAAATAAATCTCGCGGCTTTTTCCGACCTTCTTTTGGGAATAGCTTCCCGAAGCTCGTAGTAATACTTTTCTGAATGACGCTTTTGGTGCAGATGCAAAAGACGAAGTACTTCTTTCCAATTATTACGGATGGATAAATATGTTTCAATCAGGTCTTTATTTAGGTCTCCTAGAATAGCTTCCTTTGGCTTTATGTGAAAAAAAACTGCACCACTACCTAGGAAAGGTTCAAGGTAGCGGTTATAATTTTTTGGAATTAGGTTCTGAAAATTTGCAATAAACCAACGTTTTCCTCCTGCCCATTTTAAAAAGGGCTTAATTGGGCTCTTTTTCTTTGGATCAGCATCGGTTGGTCTAAAATGTGGAGAGAATCCCATTGCTTCTGCATACTATGGATATCTTATTATTCACAATAAATTTACCATCTTAAAATATTCACCAAATAAATAAAAATTGGGGGAGAATAATCCCCCCCATCCCTAATTTGTGGGAATTTCCGAAAATTTCCGAATTCTGACCTGAAGTCGTCCATTAGCCGGATAGGCATCCAGGACGACATTGATCGAACCATCTCGGTTGAGGAAGCCGGTGCCGATTTTATTCCATCGGTTTTTGACATCATCTTTGTTTGTTTCAATGATGGTGAAGACATCGTAGAGTTGGGTGTTTTTCATTTTATTTTCCTTTCGGTTTTGGGTTTTTGTCTCTTCGTCATTTCGTGAGAGACAAAACCACAGACCGAACGAGGAGCCTGGGGCCGCCGGGAAAAGTTCTTATAGTCAAGGTCCGTGACACCTCATCCAGGTGGCGGGGAACTTGAGAAGAACCCCGGCGGGACCGGCAACCACGAGTGGTAAGGAAGAAAATGAAAAACTCCCGCAATAAAAATTCCTAGTCTGAGGGAGCAAAAAGAGGGAAGGTAAATTGAATTTGGAATGGAATTAAACCCGTTCGCGCCACGACCTTTCAAACTTATCTTTTCAAACTCTTGGGGAGGAGCCTTGCCGAGTTGAGGATGAAGGCCAATTCGGAGGAAACGTGAATGAAGGCGGCAAACACCGGATTGAGCAGACCGAAGGCGGCCAACCCGACCCCAATGGCATCAACTAGAAGCGTTCCCACGAAATTGGTCTTGATGATCCTTTGGCACCATCTGGCCACACGGAGGGTTTCCGTCAACTTTATCAGGTCATTTCCCAAAAGCAGGATGTCGGCGCTTTCCCGGGCCACGTCGGTACCGGAGCCCATGGCGATCCCGACACTGGCCTGCATCAGCGCCGGAGCGTCGTTGATCCCGTCCCCGACCATGGCGACCTTTCGCCCCTCGGCCAAAAGAGCCTTCACGCGTTCCACCTTTTCCTCGGGCAAGAGGCTGCTGCCGATTTCGTCAACCCCGAGTTGTTTGCCAACCGAATCCGCGACGGATCCGGCATCGCCGGTCAGCAGAATGGTGCGGAGTTTCATCTGGCCCATGAGGCGGACGGCTTCCACGGCTTCGGGACGCAGAGTATCTCCGACCTCAAGGGCACCGAGATATTTTCCATTCTGAGCGACCAAAACCTCGGAACCCACCAGCGCTTGGCCGGTGAGCTCCGGCACAGAGATTTTTTGGTCTTGCAGGAAGGTTCCGCTTCCCACCAGGATTTCCTGGCCCTCCAGAGTACAACGGATGCCTTTTCCCGGTGCGTAGTCGAACCCTTCCGGGTCGGTTAAGGGGAGAGCACGAGCTTGGGCCTCCCTTAGAATGGCTTTGCCGAGCGGATGCTCCGATGGGCGTTCGGCTATGGCGGCGGCTCTAAGGAGTTCCTCTTCCGAAATCCCTTCGGTGGGCTGCAGACCCACCACTTCCGGGTTACCGAAGGTGAGGGTGCCGGTCTTGTCCAACACGACGGTGTCCACGTCCCAGAGGGTCTCCAGATGGATTCCGCCCTTGATAATCGCGCCTTTGCGCGCGGCACGGCCGATGGCCCCCAGGATCGCCAGGGGTGTTCCGGCGGCAATCCCGCAGGCCCCGGCCACGATAATGACCGAGATGGTGGAGCGGGCGTCGCGGGTAATAAGAAAGGTGATGGCGGCACACCCCAGGGCAAAGTAGACCAGATAGCCCGCGAAACGGTCCGCCGTCTTCTGGATCGGTGCCTTGGATTTCTCGGCGCGCTCGACCGCCTCGATGATCTTTCCGAAAGCGGTATCCTTGCCCAAGCCGGTCGTCCTTACTTCCATGAAGCCGGACTGGTTGATGGTACCGGCATAAACCCTGGCGCCGGGAATCTTCTCGATGGGGAGGGATTCTCCGGTAATCGCCGCCTGGTCCACAAAGGAATGGCCGCGGACGCACACCCCGTCCACCGGGATGCGTGCACCGGGCTTAATCACCACGATGTCGTTGATATGAACGAGGGACGAGTTGACTTCCGTCACCGAACCCTCTCGCCGGACTTGAAGGGTCCGGGGTAATAAATCGAGCAGATCCTTGATGGCGCGGCGCCCCCGGCCGACGGTGAGGCCTTCGAGGACCTCGGCAATCAAGACAAAAAACACGATCACCAGCACCGTGAAGAACTCGCCGATGGCGAGCGCCGCGACGAGCGCAATGGTCATGGACAATTCCATGGTCATACGGCGTTTAAAAATATCCAACAAAGCGTGTTTGAAGATCGGGTAGCCCCCTAGCAGCGTGGCAGCCAATCCGATAAGGCTGAATTTGGGGAAAGGTTCCCACCACCTGAACCAAACGGCCGCCGCGGCAATGCCGACGAGGAGGATTCGACTGATCTCTATCCAACTGAAGGGGTGTTCGTGGCTATGGGTGTCGTCGTGGTCATGGCTATGGCCATGATCGGGAGCGTGGGCAGCAATGGTTTCCTCCGTAACGGACGTCTTTTCAACGATGTTGGGTGTTTCCGAATGAGATGCTTGAATGGAAGACATGGGTAGGCTCCGGTTATTTCAGGTATGTCCTCACGACATCGAGGAGATCCTGCGCCGCTTTGGCTTGATTGGAGGTAGGGTTTCTGTCCGGGTCCAGGACGTGCATTCGTACATGCCCCTCCAGGACCTCAGCCATTAGGCCGTTCATCGCGCCCCGAGAGGCGGCGATGAGTTGCAATATCCCTGAGCAATCCCGTTCTTCCTCCAGGGCCTTGGCCAGGGCGTCCAATTGGCCACGAATGCGCCGAACGCGGTTGAGAAGCTTCTTCTTATCTCGAATAGTGTGGGCCATGAGCACCTTAGTCTTGTGTGCAAAATTATAGTATACCCCCCTATAGTATATTTATCCATAAATTTCTTCTAAGGGGCAAATTTTTGCATGCAGACCCGAAATAGAGTGTTAGAAAAACAAACTTCCTGAATTCGAAATTCATCCCTCAAGTGGTATTAAACTATAATTTTTAAAATTAAATAGCTGCCAACCCTCAATTAATTGATTCATCTTATATCTCCCCCCTTGGTAAGAATCTTGCTTTAGTCAAACCCAAAAAAAGGATTCGATGATTTGGCTTTTCAGGTGGAGGTAATAAAAAGCAGGTTTTGGGAATAGGGAAAAATTAACGGCCAAATTTGGGATCTGTCGTTTCCTTAAGTTGGCAGGGCCCTCACGATCCCTGTCCTATTCATTTGATCATCGAATGATTTTATTTTTTCAGTTAATTATCCACCCGCGTTTCGAGAATAAGAAAAGCGATATAAATAAACAGCTCAGGGGCGATATGAAATGAGGGTTAAGATTAGAAAGTGCGTTGGCGATTGAGCGGATGGAGGCTTTTATTTTCTCTTTATGAGGAATTAATTTCAGGTTAATAATTCAATTCTATGAATGTTTTATTTCTTTGTGTTCAAAATTCAGCCCGAAGCCAAATGGCCGAAGGGTTGGCCAGGCATATCCTTGGAGATAAAGTGTCCATCCAAAGTGCTGGTTCACAACCTTCTCAAGTTAACCCTATGGCTATAGAAGTCATGAAAGAGATTGGCATCGACATCTCAGGCCAGAGTTCAAAGTCGGTAGAATCAATTAATCCCCAAAATATTGATCTGGTCATTACTTTATGTGCTGAGGAAGTTTGTCCGATTTTTTTAGGAACGGCTAAAAAACTTCACTGGCCCCTACCTGATCCCGCTTCACCCCAAGAAAATTCAGAGGATAAAAAAAGGCTGTTTAGAGCCGTCAGAGACGACATCACCCAAAGGATCAAAGACACTTTCCAAAATGGGCCGAATAGTTAAGGGTCAAGGTTTTTTTTGATTCTTCGGGCGATGATCTCCTTGTCTTTGGGCTAAGGTCATTTGCGCCTCCAAAAAACCCTATATTGAGGGTAATGGAGAGTAGATCCTCTCCAAAAGGAGTAATAGATTGACTAGTAAGGAATTGTCCGATAACCAAATTCAGGTATGAGATCGATTCAAATTATTACTCTCATTTTATTTTTCGGGATTTCCACGCTTTTTTCCCAATCGTGGTCGATATGGGCCGGGGAAAAGAACCATGTTGACCATGCCCAAGCTATTGCCGACCACCATGACCATAAGTCTCAAGGTGAACACTCCCACGTCTCAAAGCGAATTGTTCCATTAAATCATACCCACCCACACCAGCATGGTCCTGATACTCCTGCACATGAGCACACTCACTCCCATGAAGCGCCTGGCTCCGGGATCGTGAGTTTTGTTTTTATGGATTCAGGAACCTCGTTCCTGCAACCTTCTCAATCCGTTCAAAACCTATCATTCGGGGATAATATGTATTTCCCCAACTCCTTCCTCGATTCTATTTTTCGACCGCCTATCCTTAATCCTTCTATAAGTTAAGCTAAGGAATTTTGTCTTCCTTACTACCCTATGGGGAGCATTGCGCTTAGCTCGCCCGGGCTAGACGTGATCCCTATCTGCGTCTTTTCGCGAGGGGTAACTTTGTGAATTGAAGCGACTTGTCTACTGGATAGAGTAATTCATGCTGAACTCGATTATTCGTTTATCTTTGAAATATCGTCTGGCCGTTCTCCTCTTTGCCATGGGCCTGATGGTCTATGGATTTTGGGTGGCAAAAGACCTCCCCGTCGATGTCTTTCCCGACCTCAATCGTCCCACGGTGACCGTCTTAACCGAGGCCCACGGATTGGCACCCGAAGAAGTTGAGACCCTGGTGACTCTTCCCATTGAGACCGTATTGAACGGAACCCCGGGGGTTATTCGGATACGTTCCTCCAGTGGTATCGGCATTTCTATTATCTATGTGGAATTTGAATGGGGAACGGACATCTTTCGCAATCGCCAATTGGTTTCCGAAAGGCTGCAACTTGCAAAAGAGCGTCTCCCCAAGGGGATGACCTCCGTCATGGGGCCCATCAGCTCTATTATGGGAGAGATTCAATTCGTGGGGCTGACTTCACCCGAAGGAAAGATCACCCCCATGGAGCTTAGGACCCTCGCCGATTGGTTAATTCGACCTCGCTTGATGTCCATACCAGGTATCAGCCAGGTCGTGGTGATGGGGGGAGATGTCAAACAATACCAGATCCTGGTTTCCAGTGAGAAGCTTCAAGCGAAGCAAATTTCGTTGGAAGACCTTCGCAAGGCGCTCTCGGAAATCAGTGAAAACACCACAGGGGGATTTGTTGACCTTGGGGAAAAAGAATATTTGATCCGTCCCCTGGGACGCTTGGAATCCCTGGAAGATATTAAAAATGCTTCCGTAGGCCTCCACTTAGGGAGGCCCGTCTATGTCCGGGATATTGCCGAGGTTCGCATTGGTCCAAAATTAAAACGGGGAAACGCCAACGTCAATGGTCGTCCTGCCGTGGTGATGACCATCCAAAAGGGACCCAAGGCCAATACCGTCGAACTCACA